>DOMR01000015.1 GCA_003509845.1 Chitinophagaceae bacterium
AGGAGCGATGCAGATGGTAATTTTACACTTATCACAAGATCACAGGGTCAATTTGAATTGGTGTTTTCCATGTTGGGTTATACCATCAAAATGTTACCAGTAAATACAAGTCAACAGACAGGTTTTTTAAATGTTGCTTTATCTTCAAAGTCAAATGATTTACCAGAAGTGGTATTAAGAACCTTTATTAAGGACGGCTGGAAAGTTTGGGGAAAACAATTTTTAAATCAGTTTATTGGCAGTTACCCTTTAAGTGCAGATTGTAAAATTTTGAATCCGGAAGTAATTCATTTTCAATTTAAAAAATTAGACAGTGTATTGATTGCTTTTGCCAACGAAACCATACTCGTTGAAAATAAAAAATTAGGTTATTTATTACATTATGACTTAAGTGAATTTAGATATGACTTTATTAATGGGCTCATATTTTTTCAAGGATATCCCTTGTTTGAGGATTTAAAAAATAGTGAATCAAAAAAAGTGTTGAAAAAAAGAATGGAGATTTATGAAGGATCTGTCATGCATTTTATGAGAAGCCTTTATACCAATAAGCTACGTGAAAATAATTTTGAAATTCGGCAGATGGTTAAAACCATTACTATTGGTGGTAAACCCATTGTTATTGATGGCAATACCAAATACGACAACTCACATAAAGTAAGTTTTGAATTTACCAGTGGTTTGTTAAACGCGGATAGCGTTGCCTATGGCGAAAATGAAAATACCGCTGCTTTATTTTTTAAAAATTTTTTACAAGTAACTTACACTAAAAAAGTGGCGCCTGCCTATTATAGTAGGTCTTATAACACTAATAGTCAAGGTATTGTATCTGAAATTACCCTGATAAACAAAAAGCCTCTATTTGTATATTCGAACGGTACTTATTACGAGCCCACTAGTTTACTGCTATCCGGTTATTGGGGATGGTCTGAAAAAATTGGGTATTTACTGCCGTTTGATTTCACGCCTATTAAATATAAATAAGCTTCCACAAAAAATTCATCGAATTTATTTATTGCTTAAATTTAATAATAAGAGAAGTTTATAAGAATAACCATTAAATATATAAATTATGGAAAGAAAAGATTTTATTGAACAAGTCGGTTTGAGCGGTGCTGCAATATTAATTTTTGGCTGTATGCAAAGTTGCTCTAAGTCAGACGGACCAAGCACTAATACTAATACCGGTGGCGGTACAGGTACAGGTGGTGGTGGGAATAATACAAGCACTGTTGATTTTACTATTGATATTAGCAAATCGCCTTTTGATGCTTTAAAAAATATTGGCGGATTTTACGTTGACCCTGCTACAAATATTATCATTGTTAAAACAACCGCAAGTGAAATAATTGCCGTGAGTTCAATTTGCACCCATCAGCAAGCAAGCATCACCTATCAAGCAAACAGTAATCGTCTTTATTGTGCTGCACATGGTTCTGTATTTACTACTGCCGGGGCCGTTACAACCGGTCCTGCAACTACTGCTTTAAAAAAATACCAAACTAGTTTAACAGGGACTATGTTAAGGGTATTTGCTTAAAAAGTAAACGAGCATATCCTTCTGCCTGCGAGGTAATAAATGAAGTCCTTTTAAAAGGGCGCTATTTTAAAAAATAGCGCCCTTTTTTATTTTTCAGACAGTAAAATTCGTAATATTACTATTCAGTTTTATTAGCTACATTTTCTAAAAATTCCAACTATGATAAAGTTATTCATCCAAAGTTTCTTTTTATTATTATTCACCACTTTTACGAATGCACAAAGCAATGCAGATACTTCTGAATTGAATAAAACATTCAAGCAGGTTAAATGGAGAAGCATTGGGCCTTTTAGGGGCGGCAGATCCAACACAGCAGTGGGTGTTACTACTAATCCCATGGTATATTATATGGGGACTACTGGTGGTGGATTATGGAAAACCGAGGACATGGGACTTAGTTGGAATAATATTTCTGATGGATTTTTTAAGACTGCAACGGTCGGAGGTATTGCGGTTGCAGAAAGCGATCCAAATGTAGTGTATGTGGGTATGGGAGAGCACGCAGTAAGAGGGGTGATGACACATCATGGAGATGGCATGTATAAAAGTACAGATGCTGGAAAAACTTGGAAAAAAATTGGATTGGATGCAACACATCATATTGCGCGTGTTGTCGTAGATCCAAAAAATCCAAATATTGTTTTTGTTGCAGCACAAGGTTCATTATATAGCAGTTCAAATGATCGTGGCATTTACAAAACAATTGATGGTGGTTTAACATGGAATAAAGTTTTGTATGTAGATGACAAAACAGGTTGTGCGGAATTATCTATTGATATGAATAACCCAACCATTTTATATGCTGCTATGTGGGAGCATGGTCGTACACCTTGGAAAGTCACAAGTGGTGGCCCTGGTAGTGGTTTATATAAATCATCTGATGGTGGTACTACTTGGAATAAAATGCAAGATGGTTTGCCAAAAGAAATGGGTAAAATGGCAATCACAGTAAGTCGTGCAAATTCAGAAAAAGTATACGCACTAATTGAAAGTGATTTTACAAAAGAAGCTGGAGGAATGTACGTTTCAGAAAATGCAGGAAAAACTTGGAGCCACGCTACCAGCGATCATCGTATCATTGGAAGAGCATGGTATTATATTGAAGTATTCGCTGATCCGATTGTCGAGAACACATTATATGTAATGAATGCGCCTGCATTAAAATCAACAGATGGCGGAAAAACTTGGGAAAACATTTCATCCACCCATGGTGATTATCATAACTTATGGATAAACCCAAGCAATAGTAATAACATGATTATTGCAGATGATGGCGGTGCCGCAATCACTTTTAATGGTGGAAAATCATGGAGTAGTCAAGATATTTATGCAACTGCACAGTTTTATCGCATTAATGTTGACAATGAATTCCCTTACAATATATATGGCGGACAACAGGATAATAGTTCCGTAAAAATTGCTAGCCGCTCATTTAGAGGAGGAATTAACACAACTCATTGGAGCGCATCAGCAGGCGGCGAAAGTGCGTTTTTAGCATTTGATCCAAATAATCCAAGATATGTTTTGGGCGGAAGCTATCAAGGAACCATCGAAGTATTTGACAGCAAGTCAAAAGCAAGCACGAATATCATGGCTGCCCCTATTCAATATTTAGGGAAGGATGCAAAAGATGATAAATACAGATTCAATTGGAACGCCCCTATTATATGGAGCAAGCATGAACCGAATACCTATTACCATGGCGCGCAAGTTTTATTGCGTACCACCGATATGGGAAAAACTTGGACTGAAGCTTCTCCTGATTTAACAAGAAATGAAAAAGCCAAACAAGGAAAACCAGGTGGGCCTTATACCAACGAAGCAGTAGGCGCCGAAAATTATGGAACATTAAGCTATGTTATCGAATCACCCAACGAAAAAGGAGTTATCTATACAGGAAGTGATGATGGTTTTGTTTATGTCACTAAAGATGGCGGTAAAACATGGAAGAATGTAACACCAGCAGGACTTGCGGAGTGTTTGATTAATGCTATTGAAGTATCTCCCTTTGATAATGCAACAGCCTACATTGCAACCACAAGATATAAATTTGATGACCATACGCCTGGATTATATAAAACAACGGACTATGGAAAAACCTGGACAAAAATTAATGCAGGAATTGCTGCAAACGCATTTACAAGAGTCATTAGAGAAGATACCAAAGTAAAAGATTTATTATTTGCAGGCACAGAATTTGGCGTTTATATGTCTCAAAATGGTGGAAAAAACTGGATGCCATTTCAATTAAATTTACCGAATACGCCTATTACTGATTTACGTATTCATCAAGACAATTTAATAGCAAGCACCTCTGGCAGATCATTTTGGATATTAGATGATTTAAATTTATTTAGACAGTATAAAAAAGATACCAATAACGCACTATTGTATCAGCCTACCAACGCTTACCTTGCGAATGGCTATAGTGAATTAGACCAAAACAACGAAGAATTTAATGGTAGTAGAATGTTTGAAGGAGTGAACCCTGCATCAGGTGTCGTAATTTATTATCAGCTTCCTACTTTAAAAGAAAAAGAAGTAGTTACCATGGAAATTAAAGATGCGGCAGGAAATATAATTAGACAATTTAGTTCTACATCGGAAGCGGGCAACAAAGTTGGTGGACGTCGCAGTGCTAAGGATCCCAAGCTAACTTCAAACAAAGGATTAAATCGTTTTGTGTGGGATATGCGTTATCCAAGCATACCAACCATTCCAGGTGTTTTTATTGAAAGTAGTTTTAGAGGTCACAAAGCAATACCTGGCAACTATACGATTACATTGAAGGCGGGTGAGCAAACAAATAGCACAACAGCTACAATATTAGCAAATCCATTATATCAAGTAGGCGAAAATGATTACAAAGAATTTGACGCATTAATGAAACAAATGGAAGGAGAAGTTATAACGATGCATTCCATGATTCTTGATTTATATGAAAGTAAAAATCAATTAGAAGCCGTATTAAAAAACTTGCCGTCAGAGGATAAATACATTGCTGTAAAAACAAAAGGAGATGCAGTGGTTAAATTATTAAAAGGATGGGATGAGGATATGATACAACGAAAATCAACGGCTTATGATGATGTTGAAAATTTTCCAAATAAGTTTACCGCAGAATATATGTTTATGGTCAATCAAAATGAAAGTGATATTCCAAGAGTAAATCAACCTGTACTTGATTTATTAAAAGAATACACCCCTAAATGGGAGGCATTAAAAGCAAGAGGACTTGACCTAAAAAATAATATACTTCCTGCTTTAAATAAACAATTGTGGGAGGCTGGCGTTGGTGCAGTTTGGATAAAATAGGAAGCAATTGGATTAAAATTTCACGCTTGTTGAAACAAACAGGTAATACTCAGGCCAAAGCCCAAACTTACTCCTTAAGTTTGGGCTTTTCCTTTACAGGATACACAATAAATAAGTAAATTTGCCATCATACAATAGACTATATTATTAATTAGGGAAATGAAGGGCAAACTACAAAAGCTATCTACAC
>DOMR01000068.1 GCA_003509845.1 Chitinophagaceae bacterium
GGATAATGGAACTAATGTTGGAATAAATACTGCTAGTCCTGTTACAACTAATTTAGTTGGTTCACAAACTATTGTTAAATCATACAATAGTGATACTCCAGTAAGTACAACTGCACAAACATATTATACAAATCAAAGTAACTTATATCTATTTGGTAGAAATGCTGGTTTAAGTATAATATGCCCTGCTACAAATGAAGAGGGCTCAATTTTCTTTGGTAATAGTTTAAGTGTTGCTTATGCTTCTATAAATACAGGTTCAGGCACAACATCAGTAGGTGGTGATATGAATTTCAGAGTAGGTAGTAATACCACTAGAATGACACTAACCTCAGCAGGTAATGTAGGTATTGGTACAAGTAGTCCTGGTGCAAAATTAGCAGTACAAGGTAATTCAGGTACTGATGGATTTGGCTTTTTTATGGGTGGAGCAGGTTCAACTTTAGGTGGTATTAAATTAGGTAATGATGGTTCAACTTATGGTTCATTGTATTTTGATAATGCAACTAATGATGTTTTATTATTACAACAATACTCATCAGGTAGCTTAAGATTTGGTACTAATAGTGCTGAAAGAATGCGTATTACAAGTGCAGGTTATACTAAAATGAGTAATGATGGTACTTATATAAATGCTACTGGCCCTTATCACGAAATGAGAAATACTATAAGTAATAATGAGGTTGTTGTTTTAAGAAATACATCTGCATCTCCATACGGATTTACATTACAATTTTCAGGTGCATCTCCAAATAATAGTACAAATTGGATAATGTATTGTGAAGATTCTACTGCTCAAAGATTTTCTGTTCGTTCAAATGGTGGTGTTTATAATTATACTGGTAATAATGTTCCGTTATCAGACCAAAGAATGAAAAAGGAAATTACTCCATTAGAATCTTATTGGGATAAATTCAAGTCTATTGAAATGGTTAAGTTTAAATATATAGACCAAACTCACGATGACTTTAATATAGGTGTTGTATCACAGCAAATAGAAAGTATTATGCCTGAATTTGTTGATGTATGGGATGAAAAAAATATTCCAGAAGATGGTAAACCATTAATGGGAGTGTATATGGAAGATATACATAATATAGCAATGAAAGTATTACAAGAGGCTATGACCAAAATAGAAGAACAACAAGCTCAAATACAAAACTTACAAGAACAAATAAACATACTATCTAAATAAAAACAAATGACAATATTTTTAACAATAGTTTTTTTAGTTCACTTAATCAGTTGGGTTTTATATCAAAAGCACCAATTTAAAGAACGCGACCTTTACGAAATAAAACCACAAGAAGCATACGAGCAAAATAAGAAGTGGCATTTTTGGAAAGGTATAAACCATATTTCAGTTTATGTTTTAGTTTGGTCGCTTTATGGTTTTTGGTCAATGTTTTTATTTGCGACTGCTTTTTGGTTTGGCTTTGACATTCTTTGCAATGTTATTGTTTTAAAAAGACCTGCATTTTATGTGGGGGTAACGGCTGACACAGATAAATTCATTCGCAAGGTCGCTGAATTTATAAAAATAAAACCTGAATATACTTCGGCATTGATAAAAGTACTAATTTTGATAATATTATTAATTTTAAAATAAACACTATGATTACTTTGAACGAACAACAATTAACAGAACTAAACCAATTTTGTCAGGAACTTCCAACAAAATACGGAGTGCCTTTATTACAATGGTTTAAGCAAATTCAAGACGAACAGAATCCTAAAGAACAAGATTTTACAAACAACCCAAACGACCCTAACGCAGGTTTAGGATAAATTTTAATATGACACCGCATAGCAATCAAGCCGACATAGGCACAGGAATAAGCGTTTTAAGCGCTATTGTAAGTATTTCAACAATTCAACCGGTTGTCACATTATTTGCCGGTTTGATTGCTATTATCTCTGGGGTGATGGCTATTCGCTATTACTATAACGCAACTAAAAAAGTTAAAAATGATTAAGAATTTAGTCATAGGCGTTTTATTTCTTATCGTTATTTTGTTTTTAATATCAACGCCAACATACAATAAAGGCGAAGTGATTGTAAAGACGGATACAGTTTACCAACAGAAAACTTTTACTAAATATAAAAAGGGAAATGATATACATTCATATACCATTTTAACCGATTCAGTATTAATTCCCGTTCACGATACAATTAAGATCATATCCGATTATAGCCGTATTTATGCGTATTCAGATACGATTCAAATAGATACGAACAATGTCGTATTTATCCAAGATACCATAAGCCAGAACCGAATTTTAGGACGTGGATTTAGTGCCAATTTAAGCGAAAAAACCATAAGGATAGAAACTACCAAGACACTACCTAATAAATTTGCCTTGTATTGGGGGTTAAGAGGCGATTACAGACCCGATAATCAAAAAGTGGATGCGAGTATTAACTTAATTTTTAAAGGGCGTAAAAACGCCTTATTTTCAATCGGCTATGGGATGCAAGGATATTCATTAGGAGTATATCAAAAGTTTTAGATATGAAGCAGTTTTTTACAGAGGATAATGGAAGGTTATCAATGAAGCGTTTATGTGGATTGTTTTGCGTATTAACTTTATGCGTTACTATGTATCATAATTCATTCAGTCCATTGGATAAAGCGCCAAGTGATGCTTTAGTTTGGGCGGTATCAAGTTTAGCTTTTGGATGCTTAGGATTGACAACGGCAGAAAAAATATTTAAAAAAGATGTTTAGTTATCCAAATTTATGGGTAATGATTACAGGTATTATAATGGGTTTATCTATTATAATATGTTCGGTTTATTTTGTAAACAAAATGTTTATTAATGATACTAAAGATGTACTTGTTAGGTTTATTATTTTAGTCTTTACTTTGTTGGTAGCTTTATTTATTGTAGATAAAGTCATAGCATTTAGAATTAAACTATTGGCAGATGAAACTAATAAGGAATTATTTGATTTAATAAAGACACTTATATTAATGATATTCAGTTATTACTTTGGAACTAAAAATAATAAAAATGAGTAAAATTTCAGAACACTTAGATTTAAGCGAGGTTATTAGAAGCGAATCAGCAAAGCGTAACGGCATTTCAAATATGCCAACCGAAGGACATATTGCAAATTTTAAACTATTGGCTGAAAAGGTATTTGAGCCAGTGCGTAATTATTTCCGTTGTCCTATTCATATTTCAAGCGGATATAGAAGCATAGAGTTAAACAAATGTATTGGCGGATCGACAACAAGCCAACATTGTAGCGGTGAAGCTATTGATATTGATATGGACGGCACGCCTAATGGGGTAACGAATAAAATGGTATTTAATTATATTAAAGACTATTTGGAATTTGACCAACTGATTTGGGAGTTCGGAACTGACGATAACCCTGATTGGGTTCACGTTAGCTACGAGAGTACAGGCAAACAAAGAAAACAAGTTTTAAAAGCATATAAACAAAACGGAAAGACAAACTACAAAACCTACTAAATGACAACCCCAAACCTAAAAACAAAACGCAGAAGACTATTTTTTGACATAGAAACTTCACCGAATATCGGATTGTTCTGGGAAGCGGGGTATAAAAAAAATATTGATTATTCAAACATAATTCAGGAACGTGCCATTATTTGTATCTGTTATAAGTGGGAAGATGAAAAGGAAGTTTATTCTTTACAATGGGATGCGAAGCAGAATGATAAACGAATGCTTGAGCAATTTATTGAGGTTGCAAATGTGGCTACTGAAATGGTGGGACATAACGGGGACAAATTTGACTTGGCTTGGATCAGGACAAGATGCTTATTTCACAATATATCAATGTTCCCAAAATATACAACGATTGATACCTTAAAGGTAGCGCGTCAAAAGTTTAGATTCAATTCAAATAGGCTTAATTACATAGCCGACTTTTTAGGCATAGGACAAAAGATTAAAACTGAATATTCGCTTTGGAAGGATATTCTTTTGCATAAGGATAAGACGGCAATGGAAGCAATGATTAAGTATTGCAAAAAAGATGTTACCCTACTTGAAAAGGTTTTTAAATTATTGAGCAGTCATATTGAACCAAAGACGCATTATGGCGTTATATTTGGGCAAGACAGAGGAACGTGTCCTGTGTGCGGATCGGATGACCTGATTAAAAATAACAAAGTAGTAACCGCAACAGGCTTAACGAGGATTCAATACAAGTGTAAAACCTGCAATCACTATCATTCTAAAACAGATAAATAATATGAAAATGCCTAAAGGATTTAATAAGTGGTCTGCGACAGAGCAGGAAGTTTGGTTAGTAAATAAATTACAATACTACTATGATATTCAAAGCCAAATAACGAGAATGTTAGCATCAATTAGAGGCGGACAAAGATTGCAAGTATCTGAAATAGAAAGACCTGATGAAATAATTTTAAAAGATTTATAATGTCAGACGAAAAAGAACCAGAGGTAACGGAAGAAATTGAATGGGAAGAAGCGGAAACGACAACACGAAGCGATTTAATTTCCTGTGCCTATTATGCAATATCTGCGGTTGAGGATATTGATTTAACTTTAACTTCTAAGATTGAAGCCAATAAAATACGACGTATAAGAAGGCAGTCAATAGATATTATTGCAGAGGTTATTGGGGAAATGCACGCTGAAATCTTTGATACAGAGGAAGATATATAAATAAATTTATATATATATTAGTTTAAGCCACATATTATTGTGGTTTTTTTATGTCCTTATTTTAAAATATGTATATAATTTGTATAAATGTTGTATATTTGTAATGCCGTATAAAACCAACGGCATAAATACTATGAAAAGTTTTAAATTTATTGCAGAAGCAAAATTTGCAAAACCTGATGACATTTTTTATTACACTACCGAAGACGATAGTTATGTTTCTGATTCTGGTAGCGGCATTAAAGAAAATGCCTACGAAAAGTTTTTAATCTTAGCGCAGGGCGGTTCTTTAAAACCGAAAAAAGAAATTTTAGAAGAAATATTTTTTGAACCTGAAAATTAAAAAAAATGAATACTCTTTACGAATTAGAAAAACTAAGAAACAATGTTAGTTATTTAGAATGGTTATTTGAGTTATCAACCGAAGCAAATGCTCGTAAAAGATTGCAAATGGTTAAAGAAGCTAAACAGGAATTAAAAGAATTTAAAGCTAAATATTACCCGCATCTTTTACAGCAACCAAAATTTAATTTACCAAAAATGTCATATACCCCAATGTCCGAATGGACTGAAAAATTTGAGGAATATGGCGACTATTAAAAACAAACCTATGAAATTAGTAAACATTCAGGCGGAATTAAAAGCGCCTAAAAACCAAGTCAATTCCTTTGGCAAGTATAAATACAGAAGCGCAGAGGATATAATTGAAGCAGTCAAACCTATTTTATTTAAGCATCAAACCGCTTTATTAATTAGTGATGAAATCGTACAAGTAGCCGACCGAGTTTATGTAAAGGCAACGGCTATGCTAATAGATGAAACAAACGAGGAATTACCCGTCAAAGTCTATGGTTGGGCGCGCGAAGAAGAAGTAAAAAAAGGAATGGACGCAGCGCAAATAACAGGTTCGGCAAGTTCCTATGCTCGCAAGTATGCTCTTAATGGTTTATTTGCCATTGACGATACAAAGGATGCAGATAGCACGAATGAGCATAAGGACGAAGTCGGCGAGGAAAAACGTATGAAGTTAATTGCACTTCTGGAAAATACTATTTGGGATGAAAGCCTAAAAAGTAAACAGGCAATAAAGATTAGCGCATACACTACGAACGAGCAGTACGACAAGGCTCATAGAATCATATTAGCTAACCAAAATAAATAAAATGCAAGAAACCTATCAGAATGCAGAAAACGGATTGCAGAATCTTTTACCTATGGAAAGACAAATGTTATTAGCAAAAATTTATCATTATGCTTGGTACAATCACGAAGCATACAAAGAATTGATTACCTTTATAAACCATTGGGAAAAGCATTCGGAATTTAAAGCAGTATTTTTTAACGAGGGTTCAGAAGAATCCACAAACCAAATATAATATGTCAGAAGTAAAACAATCGTTCGGCGCTTGGAAAAACAAGACTAAGGACGGCAAAGAAGTAATTAAATTTTCAATCAATGGTCAGCGCTACAATATGTGGGTTAATACCTACAAGGACAAAAATTCGCAGCCAGACTACAAAATTTATGAGGACAATTATGTAGCACCTACGGAAACTAAATTAGTAAATGATGACTTAGAATTTTAATTATGGAATTTAACAACATAGTACAATGTTATAAGGATCAGTTGCAAAGTTTACGGATGTTTCATAAAGAATTAGTTAAAAATAATTTGATAACAGAAGACCTTGCAATAGGATCGGTTTCTACAAGTATCCTTCCGCATAGATTAGTTGAATTAGTTGAGGATGTATTTGATACCAATATTCAGATTAAGAACCGAAGCCAGAGTGTTATTTTTGGACGCAAGGCAGCGGCTTATATTCTGAAGAAATATAGTCAATTATCCCTTAATGAAATAGCTAAATTGATAGGCGTTGGGGATCATACAACAGTGATTTATAACATTAAAACGGCTGAAAACCTTATGGAAACCGAAGAATGGTACAAAGAAAAAATTGACGAAATTGAAAAAGAAATTGAAAATTTTGGTAAATTTGTAAAAGAATAGGATTATTGCAGAATCCTTTTATTGAAAATATTGCCCAAAGAGGCGTAGGAACTGCAATTTCCTGCAAATCTGAGGGCTTTTTTATTTATGAAAAGTAGTACATATTATTTTAGCCACGATTATAACGCGGCAAATGATACTAAGATTTTGTTTCTTAGGCATCAATTAGGAATGGAAGGTTATGGAATTTATTGGTATCTTATTGAGCAATTAGCAAACGCTGGGGGCAAGCTACCCTTAGAACTTATCCCTGTATTAGCTATGCAAATGCATTGCACAGATGTAAAAGTAAACGGAGTGCTAATGAACTTTGATTTATTTACGATTGAATCAGGCGAGTTTTATTCGCATAGATTACAGGATCATTTGGAACTTAGATTGAAACTAAGCGAAAGTGGAAAGGCAGGCGCTAAAAATAGGTGGAAAAATGGGGGGGCTATTGGGGATGCCATTGGGGAGGGTAATGCAAAGGAAAGAAAAGGAAAGGAAATAAAAGAAAATATAAATTTTATAGATGAAGTTCAAATTTTTAAAAGTAATTTAGGGGATGAATATGATAACTTTGTAATGTATTGGACTGAGCCTGATAAAAATGGAAAGCAAAGATATCAATCTGAAAAGTTTTTTGATATTAAACGCAGAGTAAATACTTGGATGCAAAATAAAAACAAATATGGAAATTCAAAAAATACTGACGCAACCGCTACAAGTCGCAAACGAATGGAAGACCTTGCCAAATGGGTTAATCAGTAGCGAGGACATACCAATCATTGAAGCCTTTACAGGGGATAAATTAAACCTTATCAGTCCTGTAACCCTACGCGAGAACTTAGCCTATATTTTTACTTTGATAGGATTGACGCGCCTTCCAGATGTAACAGAATTAGAAGTCATTGAAGATTACATACGAACGACCTATCCTTATTTTACTATTCAGGAAATGCGCATAGCTTTTAAAATGGCAGTACAGGGAAAGTTTGATTGCAATATTGAACACTACGAAAAGTTTAGTCCTAAGTATATTTCAGGGATAATGAACGCCTACAAATCAAAAGCTAACCAAGTGCGTAAGAATATACCGCCACCGCCAGAGCCACCTGCAAAGCAATTATCTGAAGATGAAATTGTTGAGTTCACAAAAAGCGAATGGTTATCAGGAAAGCGCGAGGACTTTAACCGAGTATTTAATGCGGATAAGGTTTTTATGATTCTATTAAAACAAAAGAAACTATCTTTTACACAGGATCAAATATTAGAAACAATTAAAGTAGTCAGGGAAGACAATTTATATAGGCTAAATAGAATGCACCCAAAGGATGCAAAGGAATATATGAAGCAGATTAAGAACGAGGACTTTATTGAATCACAATGTAAAAAATTAGCATTAGTTAAATATTTTGAAAATTTATCAAATTAAATATACCTATTATGGAACACGAAAGTATTGTTATACGCATAATTTTGTGGACTTTTATGCTTCATATACAGAGGTAGAACCAAAACTAAATAGATTATTATTTCACAAAGAATTTTATGACAAAGTAAATGGATATATCAGCAAACGATCTAACGAAGTGGGCGAAGAAAAACCTTGAATTAATTGGTTGGCGTTTAAACAGGGTAAACAATATCCCCTTCGGGAAACGCAAGGGAACAATACAAAAAGGTTGGGCGGATCTACAAGGGTACACCGAAAAGGGTACTTATGTAGCGGTTGAGATTAAAAAAATAGGGGATAAATTAAGTCCAGAACAAAGGGAACGTTTTAAAGATATTTACGAATGTGGTGGAATTGTTTATATTTGTACCGAAATAGAAAACAAACCCGCATTAGTTGAATGGTCAAAAATGAAATTTTAGCAAAGTATTGGGACTTAAAAGAAGTCAATGACGCATTTGCTAAGATGCATCCAGAGGAATTACAATACGACCTGAAGGCAGAAGTTTTTTTAGTTCTTTGTGAAATGAATGAAGATAAATTAATAGGCTTGTATGAAAGGAACGAATTAAAATTTTATATTGTACGAACGATGCTCAATATGATTAAGAGTGATAGAAGTGGATTTTATAAAAATTACAGGAATCATACCGAGTTTGTTAATACAGATAAAGATTTTGAAGTAATTGATTATGACAAATTAGATTTAGTTGATAAACTTTCAAAGAATCTGGAAGGACTACATTGGTATAACGCAACGCTTTTAAAACTATATGCTATTGACTTTAAAAAGAATGCAAAGGAATTAAGTAGAAAAACAGGCATTCCGTATATGTCAATAATTAGGACGATAAATAAAACCAAAAAACAAATGAAACAAAACATAAGAAAATGATTTTATCAATTTTAACTGCTATCTGTGCATCATTATTTTTTACTGAAATTCATAACTTACCGACTAAATGGGGAATCAATTTCAAGCCCTTTAATTGCGGAAGTTGCTTGGCTGCGTGGATTGCACCAATACACTATTTCCTACCTGAATTAATAAAGAACATAACAAGTACAATGTTTATAGCGGGATTCTTAGCGCCTATTGTAACTAAATTAATGTGGAGTTTATGGAAATAAAACAAGAGCATAGAGAATGGCTTACGGCTAATATAGGGAACTATGAAAGCGCAAAGAATGGTTTTATTAGAAACCTTGAATTGAATGACTTAAAAATGTATGAGCATATTTATAGATTATATTTAGACCCGAATTTTATTGTATCTGTGTGGTGTGGTTCTTGTAAATTTGAAATGATTATGCGCCTTTATAGATGGTACGAGCAGCAGCCTGTAAAACCAATAGAAGAACAATTTGAAATATTAAAATTAAAAAAACGCAATGGCTAATTTTATACACCCGACTGCCATAATTGGCGACAATGTCATTTTAGGCGACAATAATTATATTGGCGCTTATTGTATTATTGGTGATCCAGCAGAACATAAAAAGTATTGGGAATATGAAGAACAAATAAAAGATTATGGAACTTTAAAAATTATCCAGAAAGGACAAATAAAAAGAGGCTTAGTAACTATTGGGAACAATAATATTGTTACCGGATTGGTTACAATAGATGCAGGAACTGAAGCCATAACTACAATAGGGCATAATTGTTTTATAATGAAGCACGCGCATATTGGACACGATTGTCTTATTTATTCAAATGTTACAATAAGCTGCGGTGCTAAGATAGGCGGACATTCAGTTATCAAAGAATATTCAAACATTGGATTGAACGCGGTGCTGCATCAGTTTACAATAATAGAAAGAGGTTGTATGATTGGCGCAAGTGCTTTTATAAAAGGTGCAACAGAAGAATTTAGTAAATACGCGGGCGTGCCTGCAAGAAAAATAGGAACAAATGAATATAGCCGTAATATTATTGACACAAAATAGAGAAAATTTAACGCAGAGAATAATAGACCAGAACTTTTACAATTCTGGATATGATGCTGACTGCTATTTAATAGATAACGGAAGCGAGGAAGTAAATTTAAAATATCCTTTTAAGGGTTACGATTTATCAAAAACAAAAAGAGGGATAGGCGCGGGAGTTAATGCAGGTCTTAGAATAACAAGACAATATGACGGCGTTTGTTTATTAGCGAATGATATATTACTTCCACAGAATTGGTTGTCAAATTGGGTTATGTTTGCAAAACGTGTGTCAAAAACGGGCATTATTGGCATACATTGTGTTGAGGAGTTGCCACCATTAGTTGATGGAATACATAAAACACACGTTCCATTTGGAGATAATTTTTTAACGAGGGAATTGATTGACACTATTGGCGGTTACAATGAGGAATATGATCCATACGGGATGCAAGACAGAGATTATGCAGAAAGGGCTACGATTGCAGGGTTTACAAATTACTACCTTCCAGATTTAAGAAGCGAACATATCGGACACGACGTTGGCAATGGCACAGAGTACAGGGCAATGAAGGACGCAAGTTTACAAAGGGCGCAAGCGGTATGGGAAAAATATCAGCCTATCTACCACAAAGAAAAAAAACTTAGATGCGAATTTTAGCAATAACGAGCAAGACGAGTGGCGTAGCTTACCATAGAATAATTATGCCGATAGTCAATATGCAAAAAGATTATTGCTTAATGACAGATACCATAAGCGAGGAAACATTTAAGGGCAATTACGATATTGTGATTTTAAATAGGATGCTTGCCAATATTACACCCAAACAAATGGTAGAATGGCGCAAAAAATATAGGTTTAAATTAATAGTTGATAATGACGACTATTGGCATTTGGACGCTTCGCATATTCTTTTTCAGCAATATATTATAAATTTAGTACCGCAACAAATTATAAATTGGATACAGGTAGCCGACCTTTGTACTTGTACCCACGAAAGATTAGCAGAGGAAATATATAAACTAAATACAAACGTTGAAATTATCCCTAATGCTATTCCTTATGGCGAGGAACAATTTATATTAGATAAAAAGCCTTCCGACCTTGTCAGGTTATTTTGGTCCGGTTCGGGAACGCACGGCAAGGATATTGAAATACTACGCAACCCAATGAAGCGAATAAACTTTCCTGTAAGAACAATCATAGCGGGATACAATGAAGGCGAAAAACCTATCTGGGACGGAATGATTGCATCCTTTACAAATGGGCTAAAATTAAACCCAACGATTTATAACTTTAATCACGTTACGGAATATATGGCTGCTTATTGTGATTCAGACATAAGCCTGATTCCTTTGGTTGACAATAAGTTTAATTCAATGAAATCTAATTTAAAAGTATTAGAAACAGCATCTAAAAAGAACCCCGCCATAGTTAGCAACGTTCATCCTTATAAGGGATTTTATCCCGCTTGCCACGTTAATAGCCAGAAGGATTGGTATTATTGGATAAAAATGTTAGTCAATGATAAGGACGCGAGAACTCATTACGGAAATGCCTTATACGAGTATTGTAATAAGAACTTTAACTTACACGAAGTAAATAAGCAGCGTTTTGCTATTTATAGTAAATTGATAGACAATGCCGGTAATTAAATGTTCAAACGGAAAATATAGAATAGGATCGGGTGCTTGCATCTATGATTCAGAAGAAAAGGCTCAAAGCGTATGGGCTGCAATAAGAGTTTCAATGGTAGATAGTTATAACGATTACCCGCAGGCTGCAAGAGTAAACGCGCAAAGGGCAATAAATATAAGAGAACAATATGATCGTAAATGCGGAACGCCTGTTGGTTGGGCGCGTGCTAATCAATTAGCTAAGGGTGAGAATATTACAAGGGATACGATTGCAAGGATGTCGTCTTTTGAAAGACATAGAGAAAATTCAAAGGGCGATCCAAAGGTAGATTGCGGCGCGTTAATGTGGTTAGCTTGGGGCGGTGATGAGGGCGTAGCTTGGGCGCAGAGAAAACTTGAACAAATCAATAATGAAAAAGCACACTAAAATATATCTTGATTATTTTGGTTACGGAGGTGAAGATTTTATGCCGTGCGAAGTATGTGGATCAAGAGCAGTAGATATTCACCATATACATAGAAGGGGAATGGGGGGAAATGCAGATGCAGATAAGATTGAAAATTTGATGGCGGTTTGCAGATTGTGTCATATTGAATACGGAGACAAGAAACATTATATAGAATTTTTAATTCAAGAACATAAAAAAAAGTTAGATGGCAAAAGTTAAAAGTGATTCAAAAAAGGTTAACTTTGGTAAAAGAAAGAGAGGACACGCTAAGAAATCTTTTAATAAACATAGCCCAAAACCAAAATTATATAGAGGTCAGGGCAGGTAAATAAAAACCTATGATAAAAAAAGTAAAGGTTACGGAAGTGATATCTAACCCTAATAACCCACGTTTAATTAAAGATGACAAGTTTAGAAAATTAGTAAAGTCAATACAAGAATTTCCAGATATGCTAAATGTACGACCTCTTGTAGTTAACAAGGATATGGTTGTACTTGGTGGAAATATGCGATTGAAGGCAATAAAGGAAGCAGGGATAAAAGAAATCAGTATTGAAATAGTGGATTGGACTGAAGATCAGCAAAAAGAATTTATTATTAAGGACAACGTAGGATTTGGTGAATGGAATTGGGATGACCTTGCTAACGATTGGGATGAAATTCAATTAACAGATTGGGGATTAGACATTCCTGATTTTAATAAAGGCATTGATAACGAGGAGGGCGAGATTAAGATTAGCACAGAATTAGATCAACATAGCAATTATATAGTTTTAAAATTTAATACAGACATTGATTGGTTGCAAGTTCAGAGTATATTTGGGCTTGAAAGTACATATAGTCTAAGGCAGAATGGCAAGACTTGGAGCAAGGGAGTTGGTAGAGTAATAGATGGAATTGATGCTATTTTAAAAATAAAAGAAAGTTCAAATGAAGGTTAAATTTTATGCCCCATCTTATAAGAGACCGCAAAAAAGTATAACACAGATTAATTACCCTTTTGTAAAATTAATAGTAAGAGAATCAGAAGCAGAGGAATACTTAAAGAATGGAAACGATATAGAAATAGTGCCTGATAGCGCACAGGGTAATTTGTGCAGGATTAGGAATTACATCTTAAACAATTACTTTGATGCTGATTGCATTATATTATTAGATGACGATTGCAAGGGCATTTATAGATGGGAGAAACAAAATAAAGTTAAATTTGATGCAGAGATGTTAATGGAATTTAGCGAATCAATGTCAGTTTTATGCAACGATTGGGGGTTTAAGTTTTGGGGTTTAAATTGCATACCTGATAAGGGAGCATACAGAGAACATACTCCGTTTGGGACTTTACAATATATCGGCGGTCCTTTTCAAGCCCATTTAAAAAACGATATTAGGTATGACGAGGATTTACCATTGAAAGAGGATTATGATATTACGCTTCAACATATAAAGAAACATAATGGATGCCTTAGGGTGAATTATGCTTTTTATGATGTGAAACAAGCAGAACAATCTGGAGGATGTGCGACATATAGAAATTTACAAAAAGAGAAAGAACAATTTGAATTATTGCAAAAGAAATGGGGTAGCAATGTAATAAGTCAGGATAAGAAAAGTAAGAGGAGTTACGATTTTAACCCTATATTAAAAATACCTTTAAAAGGGGTATAAAACAGAAACAGAACAGAAATGCCATTTGAAAAGGGAATAACACCAAAGGGAGCGAAACCCTTTGAAGCAGGAGAATCAGGAAACCCAAGCGGGAGACCAAGAAAATATGTTAGCCTATTAAAGGATCAGGGCTATAAACTAAGCGAAATTAATGACACGATACAAGTAATGATGTCAATGGACATAGAAGAACTTAATGCAGTTTATGTAAACCCAAAGGCAACGATAATGGAAAAAACAATAGCTAATGCTATGAATAAGAGTTTACAGAAAGGTAGCCTTTATAGTTTAGATACTTTACTAACAAGGGTTTATGGCAAACCAAAAGAACAATATGATATTCAGCAAGACACAAAGATTGAAGTTGTATTTGTTGAGGGCAAAACTATTTTATAGTGCGCATAGAATTACCTAACCCCCATATTAATCAAAAAAAGATATTAGAATGCAATAAGCGTTTTATTGTCGTTATGTGCGGAAGGCGTTTTGGCAAATCAGAACTATCCCAAATATTATCAATCAGCGAGGCAATTAAGGGCGGACAAGTCGCATATATCACGCCAACCTATAAATTGGCTAAAGCATTCTTTGAAAGGTTAACATCTGCTATCCCATTTAAAAACAATATCAGCAATCTAAAAATCTATTGCCCTAATAATGGATCAATAGAATTTTTTACAGGGGAACGTCTGGATAATCTAAGGGGGCGCAAATTCCATTTAGTGATCATAGACGAAGCGGCATTTATCCCTGACTTAGAATCAGGATGGCAAAATAGCATCCGACCAACCTTAACCGATTATGAAGGCAAGGCAGTTTTCTTATCTACTCCCAGAGGAAAGAACTTTTTTTACTCTATGTTTATGAAAGAGGGCGAGAACGATTGGAAAAGCTTTAAATTCAGTACCTACGACAATCCTTATATTAATGCAAGGGAAATAGATGACGCCAGATTGCAATTACCTGAAGTTGTATTTGAGCAAGAATACCTTGCAAATCCTGCCGAGAATAGTGCTAACCCTTTTGGAAATGCCTTTATTCAAAGATGTATTAAACCAATATCAGCGCAGCAAATTGTGGCTTATGGCATTGATCTTGCTAAGTCAGTTGACTTTACCGTTATCGTAGGGCTTGACAATGGCGGTAACGTGGCTTATTTTGACCGCTATCAGATGGACTGGCATAATACTAAGGCGAACATTAAAAGGCTCCCTATTGCGCCTATATTAGCAGATAGCACGGGAGTTGGTGATCCTATCCTTGAAGACCTAATTAGGGAAGGGGTAAATATTGAGGGCTTAAAGTTTACGAGCCAATCTAAGCAGCAATTAATGGAGGGCTTAGCGCAGGCAATCCAACAGGGGAAGATAGGTTACCCTGATGGGGTTATTGTGGACGAGCTTGATGTATTTGAATATCAATTCACGGCTAATGGGGTACGCTATTCAGCGCCTTCAGGCTTCCACGATGACTGCGTTATGGCTTTGGCTTTAGCGTGGCAGAATTTCAACCTTAAAAGGGGATCAGGGCGGTACGCCTTTGCTTAATTACATAACTCTTTGATTTTCAAACAGATAGGGATTTTAACATAATTTTAAGAAAAAAGATGCCCTATATGTATATAATATGTATAAAAGGTGTATATTTGTATAACAAAAGGGAATTAACCCGATTGATAAAAAAACCACTTATGAAAAAGTCAATTAAAAAAGCAGTAGTTAGTATTAACAACGAACACTACAAGTTACAATTAGGAAGAAAAGCTATTATTAAAAAAGATAGCTTTTATAATGGCGAAAGTCATTATGTAGGTATTTGGGAAGATGACAAAACTAAATTTGAAGCACCGAGTATTTTCTTTGAAGACTTAGAAGAATTTGCAAATGAAATGGAATTATTGCAAATCAAAACAAACGAGGATAATACAAAACTATATACTTATATTTCTAAAGACTTACAAAGCAAAATAAGTTTTCAAATGCATCCTAAAAAGGCTTTTGCATTTGCTGTATTAGAAGCAATTAATATCCCTAAAAATATGATTAACGATATCTTGGATGGTTTTATTTTAAAAGGTATAAAGCAAAAAGAATATCAAGGCGGATTTGAAGAAGCAATTATGACTATTGCATTTTAAAACCTAATAAAATGAAAGTATTAGAATTATTTGCAGGCAGTCGTTCAATCGGGAAAGCATCTGAAATTTTAGGATATCAAGTTTTTTCAAGTGATTTAATTAATTTTGAAAAGATTGATTATGTTACAAGTATTTTAGATTTTGATATTAATAAAGTTCCATTTCAACCTGATATTATTTGGGCATCCCCGCCTTGTACCGCTTTTAGTGTTGCAGCAATCGGGAAAAATTGGACTAAAGATGGGGATAATTATATAGCGAAAAATCCCCGTGCAGACTTTGGTTTAGAATTAGTAAAAAAAACAATCCAAATAATTCAGGCTTTGAAACCTACTTATTTTTTTATAGAAAATCCAAGAGGGATGCTTCGCAAGATGCCTATAATGGCTGACTTAAATAGGCAAGGGGTAACGTATTGTCAATATGGCGATACAAGGATGAAGCCAACTGATATTTGGACTAATAGCTTAAATTGGATTCCAAGACCTATGTGCAAGAATGGGGATGATTGCCATATAGCAGCGCCAAGAGGTTCAAGCACAGGAACACAGGGTTTGAAAGGTGCTTATGAAAGGAGTAAAATCCCAGAGGATCTTTGTTTAGAAATATTAAAATCGTGTATTTAAAACTTAAAAAAAACAATATGAACAGATTAAAAACCTTACAGGAAAAAAGAAACGAGCAATACAAAGCGGAAAGCCTATCAGGAAAATGGTTCTGGTATATAATGGGCGGCGCTTTATTATTAACTGCTTTAATTGAAAATATATGAAAAAATTTAATGTTGAAATAATTAAAATAAAGACTTACAAGGTAATGGTTGAAATAGAAGCTAATGATAGTATTGAAGCCAAAGATAATGCTTTAAGATATTCAAATGAAACAGAATTATCTTATAGAGTTCCTTTTTACTTAGATATTGAATATAAATGTATCAATATGCCATACGAAATAAATCGTTTTGGATTACCAATTAAATCATAAAATTATGCCTTATTCAACTTGCTGCGGCGCACACACAGACTTTGACGAAATCGGAATTTGTCCTGATTGTTTAGAACATTGCGATTGGGAAGACGAGGACGAGGATGACGTTGAGGCTGATAAGGAAGCCGATAACCAAATTGCTCAAATCAAAATAAACCAAAATGAAAAGTAATTACGAACTAAAACAATCCCTTCTGGATAAATTAGAAATAGAAGGGCTTATTGAAAAGATACAAAAATTAGAAAAAACTATTGCTGAAAACGAGTTTGAATTAGCAAATATTCGTAAATTAGTAGCTAAGCATTCAAACGATACCGAACTTGGAATGTTAATGAGAATAAAATACAGACTATGAACTATTGGCTAATACAGGCTATTGTTAATCAAATCAAAAGTAAAAAAAAATGATTACTAATTTTGAGAACATTACATTTGAACTAACGGCAGATGAAAAGAAACTTATGCCTGTGATTATCAAGGGGTTAAGTACTAAGACAAAAGACAATCCTATTAAGGCTGCGTATATTGTAAACGCAATAAACGAAAACAAAGATAGGTACGGCATCAAGGTATTTAGCGAACCGAGATTAAGAAAGATAATTAACTTCATTCGTTCGGAAGGCATCCTTCCTGTAATGGGTACAACCAACGGCTATTATGTTACTAATGATCGGGCGGATTTAGAAAGCCAGATTGAAAGCCTTACCCAAAGAGCAGAGGCAATAATGACAAGCGCTAACGGATTAAAAAAATTCTTATGAAAACTGCAATGCAAATAGCAATAGAAAGCTATAAAAATGATGGTGTATCTTTTACCGATTGGTTTATAAATAATTATGAAATACTACTTGAAAAAGAAAAAGAGCAGATATGTAATTCTTATGTAGAAGGTTTAGAAGGACTATATATGGGAGCAGAAGAATACTACAATCAAACCTATAACCAAGAAGAAACATTAGAAGAATGGAAATCTAAGTTTACTCATCATTGTGCTATAAAAACAAACAAAAACAAATAACCTATGAAGCAATTAATTGAACTTCACGATTGGGTAGAACAGCAATGCAAAACAGGGCAACCTTTTACTTGCGCAGACGTCCTGAATAAGATTGAGGAAATATTAGAAAAGGACACAGATATTGATGAAATATATTTAACTTCGTGCTATGAAATGGAATGAATTAACCCTTTGGCAGTACCAACAATTAATGCCAACCATAACTAAGCCTGATAAGGATTGGACGGAATTAGATACAGAAGTAAAGCAGCTATGCATTGTTACAGGACTTACAGAGCATCAAATAGATAGCCTTTCGCTTAACGCATTGAAGGAACTACGCAAAGAATTAGCGTTCTTAAATGAGCCTATTGAGGGCAAGCCTGTGGACTATATTGTAACCAATGGCAAACGATACAGGATAAACTACGACATTAAAAATATGCCTTCAGCGAGGTACATTGAAAGCAAAGTATTTAGCGCAGACACCTTAGCCAACCTTCATAAGATTGCGGCTTCTATGGTGATCCCCCAGAAACGTAATTGGTATGGGAAATGGGTAGATGACAAATATGACGCAAGCAAGCACGAGCAATACGCAACCGATATGCAAGAGGCTAACTTTATTCACGTTTATCATTCGTTGGTTTTTTTTTATCAAGTTTACAAAAATTGGATAGAAGTTTCAAAGGACTATATGATAGCGGAGATGACGAAGGCGGGAATGACACAGACGCAGGCGGATATAGTGGCGCATCTTTTATCAGAATCTACGGATGGCATTATACCTGTTACCTTGTTGCCGCCCAAGAAAATATTGGAGTTAAAGAAGTATTTGAAATGAAGACATTAGAGTTTTTAAACGCAATGGCTTATATGAAAGCCAAAAATTCATACGACCGCGAGGAAGCAAAACGTATTAGGTAGATTTGATAAGCATAAGTGATCCCCTGCTATTTCTATGGCGGGGGTTTTTTTTGTGCGGTATTTAGAAGGCTTTTACCTATTTAATGGTATGAGTGAAACAAAAGCACAGGCGAAAGCGTTAGCAGATGGATTTTTACAATCTATTGGGGAATCCTACGATCAGTTTGATCCAAGCGAATATCCTGTTGCCGAGCAAATGTTTTTATATTATGGCAAGATATTTAATGATGAAATAAAAAACCAACTTAAAATAAGCGGTTCAATAGCTTCTGGTAAGATTGGGGAGTTAGCCGTTCCAAAAGTTAATAAGTTTGGAAACGATTATGAAATGTATTTAGGTTACGAAATAGATAACCCAGCTTCCGTATATTATAGATTCGTAAACAAAGGGGTTAAAGGTTATGGCGGTATAAACGCAAGACCTAAAAGCATAAAGTCAGATACACCTTATAAATATAAAACCCCGTTCCCTAATAAGAAGATGGCTAAGTCTATTATGGAGTGGTATAAATTAGGCAAGGCAAAAGCGAGAACAGATACACAGAAAAGAAACTTAACCGCAGAGCAAACTAAAAATAAAAAATTAAAAAATGTAACTTCCAAGCCTTTAACATTAATGCAAATATCTTATATGACGGCGGCGGCAATCAAAAGAGATGGTTTAAGAACAACGTCTTATTTTGATAATGCAGTGAAGGCGGTATTCAATAAAGATTTTTTTGCTGCTATGGCAACGGCTTTAGGTGGCGACGTTCAAATACAAATTAGACAAATAGGAAATAAAATAGAACATAATGGCTATAACAATAAATAGTACACCGGCGACTTATCCAACTATGCACGAAGACCTTTGGTTTGTTGCATCTTCTACGAATGTAGGAACTACAAATTTTAAATTTGTTTATGACGTTTATATAAACAATGCTCAAGTAAGTAGAAATAAAATATATCCTTCGCCAAGTGCGGATGGTAGCTATGGGGTTTTTAACGCATCCCCAATGGTGCGCGCATACGTTACCAATTACTTTGAGCCTTCTGGAAGCAGCGTTTTAGTTGCATCAAATGATAAAATTAAAGTAGATTACCAAGTAAAGATAGGCGAGGAAGTAAGCGGTGCGGTTATACCTAATTTAGCTTCAGGTTCTTATTCAGCTTATAATTACTATTCACCTTTATTTGGGGATATATTTACAGAGAATGGAAACGTGCCTTTGGTACTATCTAATTACTATGATAATTTATTGATTGAGAATTACACAGACGATTGGTTAAGCGATAGGGACAATAGTGATATTACGATTGAATATGGCGACCAATTCTTTATTACATTTTTAAAGATTACAGGCGGCACATATAAACTTTGGGTTCAGCCTACAAATGAGGACGGGACTTTTGGAACTGCGGTTAGCGGTGGAATTACTATGACAGGGGAATTTAATTTATTTAATTTTCAAGCTGCTGCAATCAATACCTTTTTTGGTTCTACAATAATAACAGAAAATACTTATGGATACAATGTTTATATTACGCTTGGCGCAGCGACCACGAGGATATTACGATTCAGACAAGTATGTAACCCTAAGTACAGACAATATAACCTTCACTTTCTTAACCGACTTGGGGGGTACGATACAATGGCATTCAGGCTTGTCAATAGGCGAAGATCTGAATTTCAAAGAACTTCATACAGGCGCAATCCTTATCAATTATCAAATGGTGCAATGACGAATATTGATACGTACAACAAATACAATGAAACTACGTACAACTTCGCTATTCAGCATTCCGATTACTATAACTTAACTTCCGATTGGCTTCAAGATCAGGACTATGCGTGGCTTGCTCAATTAGTAGCTTCGTCAATAGTTTATATGGAAGTACAGGGTGCGTTCTTTCCTATCACAATAAGAAATACAAACTATCAATACAAATATCAAATAGCAGATGGAATATTTAACTTTGATTTAGAAATAGAAGTAGGTAAATATTTAAACAGCCAATATAGATAATGATAAGAACTGAAATATATATTGAGGATAACTTAATTGATTTGTTGCAAGATATAAGTACTGATTTCACTTATGCCATTGATGACATTAGGGATTTTGGTAGCTTAAATACTTCATTCAGTAGAACTATATCTATTCCCGCAACCGCAAGGAATAATAAGATATTAGGATTTGCTTTTGAATTAGGGATGGCGCAAGAACACAATATAGACTTACCAAATGTAAACACAAACTTTACGCCATCACAGGCGGCAAAGTGCGAGGTTTATATTGATAAGATACAAATATTTAAAGGTGTTATTCGTATCCTTGAAATAGTTATAAATAATAACGTTACACAATATCAGTGCGCGGTGTTTGGTGAATTAGGTGGATTCATTACAGAGTTAGGAAACAAGCGTTTAGAGGACTTGGATTTTAGTGAATACAATCATACTTATAACGTAACTGAAATTGAAGATAGTTGGGACACAATTAATGGTTCTGGATACTTTTACCCATTGATTGATTATGGCGATGTATCAAGTAATAAAGATGACTTTAGTGTTTCTACATTTAGACCAGCGCTTTATGTAAAGGAATATATTGATAAAATATTTGAAGGAACTACATATACTTTAAGTTGCGCATTTTTTGATACTACTTTTTTTAAAACCTTAATCATACCTAATAATAGTCAGGGCATAAGAGGAACGAATGATAGATTTATTTTAGGTACAAAAACAATTTCACAAATTTTATTAAATAGCAATACACCTACTGCGAGAACACTTGATTTACCTTTTGATACTACGACTTTACTTAACTTTACAGAGAATGCGGGAAAAAGTATATTTACTTATACTGATAGCACAAAGACAATTAGAACGATTGCTTCAATAGCAGGAACATATCAAACGGATGCAGCTTCTTCTATTACTGCTACTTTATATATTGGCGGCGTATCGGTTCAATCCTTTACTCAAAATACTTCTTCAGCTAATAACCCTTTTAGTTTTAGTTTTGATTATACAGGCAATATTGCTAATACAAATCAAGTAAGAATAGAGATTAGTGTTCCTGTAACGGCAAACACTTACATAGTAACGATTTCAAGCGCTTCAATAAATTTATCCCAGATAACTTCTCAAGTAGTAGATGTAGCTTACAATGGTGTAATATCTATCAATGAGAATTTGCCAAAGGGGATATTTCAAAAGGATTTCTTTTTATCGGTTTGTAAGATGTTTAACTTATACGTTTATCAGGATAATTTAAATGAGAAACAAATTAACATTGCGCCTTATATTGACTTCTATTCTTCGGCGGTTACTAATAGTTTAGATTGGTCACAAAAGATTGATATGGGTTCAACTATGTCAATTAAACCAATGTCGCAATTAAACGCGCGTTACTATTCATATAAATACACGCCTGATTCCGATTACTTTAATGATAACTATTTAAAGAAATACGGACAAACCTACGGCGATAATTTATATGATTCTGAGTTTGATTTTGTAAAAGATACGGCTACAACGCAGATAATATTTGCGCCTTCTGTATTAAGATTGCATACAGGACAAGATAAATACCATAGTGAAATTTACAAGCTATCAAACAATAATACAAACGAAGACCCAATGGATAGCGTTATTCGTATTTTGATGGCTAAGAAAATAACAGGCATTACAAGTTGGCATATTAAAAGCGATAGCGGTGGCGGTGGTAGTAATTTAGCAACCTTAACTTCATACGGATATGCAGGACACTTAGACGATCCTTCAAGTCCAACGATTGATATTAATTTTGGAGTTCCAAAAGAGTTACAATTTCCTGTAACAACTTACCCAACAAATAACTTATTTAATACCTATCATTTGCCTTTTATTTTAGAGATTACAGATATAGAAAGTAAACTATTAAATTGTAGAGTATATTTAAACGAATTAGATATTTATAACTTAGATTTCAGTAAATACATTTGGATCAATGGAGTACTATTTAGACTGAATAAAGTAGAGGGATATAACCCAATGGATTTTCAGACAACACAGGTTAATTTATTAAAAGTAATAAACACAGATTAATGGCAGAAGAAATAATTGGTATAAAAGTAACGACCGATACCGCACAGGCGACACAGGATGTTCAAAAATTAGACAAAGCGTTTGAGGCAACAGATGAATCGGTAAAAAGTTTAAGAACGCAGCTAAAAGAAGCGACTGCAAACGTTGCTATTATGGCTGATAAGTTTGGTGCTACTTCAAAAGAAGCGGTTACTGCGGCAAAGCGTGCGGCTGAATTAAAAGATCGTATCGGTGATGCTAAGGCTTTAACAGATGCCTTCAATCCAGATGCAAAGTTTAAAGCGGTAGCGGGTGCATTATCAGGAGTAGCGGGCGGATTTGCTGCGCTTCAAGGTAGTATGGCTTTATTTGGCAAAGAAAATAAGAATGTAGAAGCGGCTTTATTAAAAGTAAATGCGGCTATGGCTTTATCTCAAGGCTTAAACGCTTTGGGTGATTCAATAGATAGCTTTAAAAACTTAGGTACACAGATTAGAGCAAGTACTATATTTATTGAAGCTAATAGCGCAGCAACTAAAACGGCTGCGGCGGTTCAGCGTGCCTTTGGTGTGGCAACGATAGAAACAAGTACAGGATTTAAAGTTTTAAAAGGTGCTATCGTAGCTACCGGTATCGGTGCGCTTGTTATTGCATTAGCTGCGGTTATTAATAACTTTGATGCTATTTCTGATTGGATAAAGAAAAGTCCATTAGGTTCATTAGCAAAAGGAGTAGGCGCATTAGTAGAAGGGTTTACAGACTTTGTTGGAATTACAAGTGCGGCAGAAAGAAACTTAGATAAATTATCGGCTGCTAATAAAAGAGCAAACGAGGATATTACAAATAGAATTAAAGTATTAAAGGCGCAAGGCGGTTCTGAAAAAGAAATTTATGAACAAAGTGGAAAACTTATTGAAAATCAACTTAGTACATTACGTGAAAGTTTAAAAACAAAAGGTAAATTAACAGATGAAGAAAATAAACAATTTAGAGATTTAAAAACCGAGCAATTAGTTTTAACTGCTGATTATAATAAAAAGACTGCTGACGCAACTGCAAAGGCGGGTGAAGAAGCTAAAAAGAAACGTGATGAAGCAAATAAGCAAGTAGAAGAAGATACTAAGACTGCTAATAAAATGCTTCTTGAATTACAGAATGCAAAAGCATTAGCAGAAATAACTTCAGAAGAAGACAAGGCTAAGAAGCAAGCTGAAATAAATTATAATGCAAATATTGCAGCAATAGATGCTTTAAAAATTGATATAAAAGTAAAGGATGAATTAAAGAAATTATCAGAAGAAAAATACCAAGAAGAAGTAAATGTAATAGATGATAAAGTAAAAAAAGATAGAGCAGAGAAGGATAAAAAGTTTGAAGAAGAATTACAAAAAACTTTATCAGAAACACGTATTGCTACACAAAAAGATGAGAAAGAAAAAGAAATTACTGCATTAGAAGAAGCATTAGTTACAGAAACAAAAGCAATACTTGCAAATGCTGATTATACAGAGGAACAAAAAAAGTTATTAATTAGTGCTTTAAAAGAAAAAAATAATGCAGAGCTTGCTGAAATAGATGACAAATATACAAAACAAGCAAATGACAAAGAAAAAGAAAGATTAGATTCAATTATTAATAATGAAAATTTATCTTTCAAAGCAAGAAAACAAGGAATTGATGACGCATTAGCATTAAATAAAAAGTTATTTAAAGAAGGCAAAATTGACGGCGAGGCATACAATAAAACTGAAAAAGAATTAGGCGACGCAAGGATTGAACTTAGTAAAAAAGAAGCGGCTGCGCGTGCTGAAAATTTAGGCAAGATTAGTTCTACATTAAAGAACGTTGCAAAGGCAATCGGAGAACATACAGTTGCGGGTAAGGCTGCGGCTATTGCTGCGGTTACTATTGATACTTATATGTCAGCAACGGCTGCGTTTAAATCATTGGCAGGTATTCCTGTGGTCGGTCCGGTTTTAGGTGCGGTTGCTGCGGCAGCAGCTATTGTTGCGGGTTTAAAAAATGTAAAAGCAATCTTAGCGGTAAAAACGCCTGCTATTGCTGCGGGAAGTTCCGAACCAGGATTTGTTGATATACCAAGTCCATCAATGCCATCAACAGGCGGTGCTTTGCCAAGTCTTGGGGATGGCGGTGGGATTCCACCTGATATTGCTTCAGATGGCGGCGGTAGTCGTAGAGCGCCAACCGGCGGTGGTGGTGGTGGCTCAGTTCGTGCCTATGTAATTCAAACCGATATTTCAAATGCACAACAAAGAGAACAAGAGATACAAAACAGAGCAAGATTTAAGTAAACGATAAATATATAAATAAAAACTATTTAAGTATATGAATACAGAATTACCAATATATATGTTAGACATAACAGAAGACATTGAAGACGATGCACAGGTTGATTTTATTGCATTGGTAGATCGTCCTGCAATTCAAAAGAATTGGAATGCGTTTAACAAAACTCAAAAATTTGAAGTTACAAATGAAGATCGTCGTATTATTTCGGGCGCTATTATGTTGGCTGACACGCCTATTTTTAGGAGTGATGCTACTTATGGCGACTATTATGTGGCTTTTAGTGCTGACACTATTCTTAAAATTGTACAAAAGTTTTTCAAAAAAGGATTCCAAAGCAATGTGAATTTAATGCACAATTCAAGCGCGCAATTTGAAGGGGTTACATTATTTGAAAGTTTTATATCAGACCCTTCGCGTGGCATTATGCCAATGAAAGGATTTGAGGATGCGCCAGAGGGAAGTTGGTTTGGATCTATGATTGTAGATAATGACGAGGCTTGGGCGAAGGTTAAGAATGGCGAAATAATGGGCTTTAGCGTAGAGGGGTTATTTAACTACAAACCGAAGGAAGTAAACAAGATTGCGTCTATGGTAGATGCTATCAAAAAAATATTATCACAGGTTAAGTGATAAACTATTTATTTTTTAACTATTTAATAAAAAAAGTATGAACGCACAGGAAGCAATTTTAAAAATTAAGGCTTTGTTTGAGGACAACGCTGCGCCTGTTGAGGAAGTGCAAGCTGAAGAAACTAAGGTTGAAGAAACTAAGGTTGAGATGGCTGAATATTCTTTGATGGACGGAACTAAGGTTGAGATTTCAGCTTTAGAGGTTGGCGGTTCTGTTACTATTGAAGGTCAGCCTGCACCTGCGGGGGATCACGAATTAATGGACGGCACAGAAATTACTTTAGATGAGAATGGCAAAATTATTGCTATTGAAACTAAGGTTATGGAAGTATCACCAGAAGCAGAGGTTGAAGCAAAGGATGACAAAAAAATGGAAGAAATGGCAGAACAATTCAATGCAAGTATTGCAGAATTAGTTGAGGCTAAAAGAGTATCAGACGAAAAAGTTTTAGAATTAGAAAAAAAGGTTAAGCAAGGTTTTGCACAAGTAGCTGAATTAATTGAAGCACTTTCAAATACACCAAGCGCCGATCCGATTCAAAAACCAAATAGCTTTAATTCATTTATAAATACAAGTGATATTAAAGGACAAAGATTAGAAAAATATAGACAAGCAATTTTAAACATTAAAAATTAATAACAATGGCATTTGACGTATCAGCATTAGCCGCTTACACAGAGCAAAACGAAGCCTTATTGGTAACGGATTCTGTATTGGGCGCAAAGACTGCATCTTTAATTAAGAGCGCAGGTAACGTTATGGTAGGCGTAAAGTCTGCTGAAACAATTAACATTATGGACACAGACGCAATCTTCCAAGCAGGTGGATCTTGCGGATTTACTGCATCTGGTTCAACAACTTTCACACAAAGAACTGTGACTGTTGGAAAAATTAAAGTAAACGAAGCACTTTGTCCTAAAGACTTAGAAGCTAAGTATTTACAAAAAGCATTACCAACAGGATCAATTTATGATTCTATTCCTTTTGAGCAAGAGTTTGCTGAGAAAAAAGCAAAGACAATCGCTTCTCAATTAGAAACTGCGTTATGGCAGGGCGATACAGATAGTGGCAACGCTAATCTTTCTCGTTTTGACGGATTGGTTAAATTGATTGGTGCTGCATCTGGACCGGTAGCTGCAAATAGTGCGACTTATATTGCAACTGCGCCTATTAGTGCTGCAACAGGTATCGTAGCAAGTAACGTAGTAAGCATTTTTGATGGTGTTTACAAAGCTATTGATGCTAAAGTAGTAGCTTATGATGATATGACTATTTTCTGCGGTATGGATTCTTTTAGAACTTACACTATTGCGTTGAAGAATGCAAATATGTTTAACTATGCTTTTGATGGTAAGTCTGATAGCGAATTTTTATTGCCTGGTACACCTATTAAAGTTATTGCTTTACAAGGTTTAAACGGAACAAATAAAATTTACGCTGCAAGATTAAGCAACTTGTTCTTAGGAACAGATTTGTTAAACGAAGAAGAAAAGTTTGAAATCTTCTATGCAAAAGAAGCAGACCAAGTTCGTTTCGTATCTGAATTTAAAATGGGTGTAAACTTTGCGTTCCCTGACGAGATCGTTAAGTTTATCTTATCATAATTATAAGGGGGTGAAATATCCCCCTTTATTTTAAAATATATTAAATTAATTAACAATGGCGTGCGCATTAACACAAGGATATTCTTTAGACTGCAGAGATAGTTTAGGCGGTATCGTTGAGGTTTATTTTACTGAAGCTGCAAACGTATCTGCTACAACTGAAGCGAGTGGTGTAATTACTGCTTTGACTAAGGCGAGTGGTAAGCGTTTTTGGAAATATGCTTTAGTGAAAGATACTTCAATGTTCAACCAAACGATGACTGCTTCTGTTGCAAACGGAACAGTAGTCTATGGTCAAGAATTACAAATAATTTTAAACAAATTACAAACCAATACAAGAAACGAATTACTTTTGTTAGCACAAAATAGTTTAGTTGCTGTTGCAAAAGATAGCAATGGAGTTTATTGGTATTTAGGAAAAACACGTGGTATTGATATGACTGCAAATGCAGCATCAACCGGTACTGCGCAAGGCGATAGAAGTGGATTCACTTTAACCTTTACAGGTTCAGAGCCTGCATTAGCACCAAGCGTGGCACAAGCTGTTTATTCAGTATTGGAGACCGCAGGCGCTTAAGATAGTTTTCATAGGTTTATAGGTTTGCCGCCGTTCGTTAATTCGTTCGGCGGTTTTTTTATAGATCATTAATGAGCCGATTGTCAATCATATACGGCTCAAAGTTGCCTTATTAGATAACTTTTATGATTGATAAAGTTTTCTATTAGAGAACTTTGTAACCAAATTGGGAACATAGTACAATGATTTGTCAAGTTTATTGCACAAAAAACTTGACAATATGTTAAATAGTTAGGGTATAATATGTAAAATGTTGTAACATAGTTAGGGTAAATATGTCACTGATTTATATATAATTGTGACATAATTTGTTAAATGTTAGTAGTCATACTACGCAAATGTTCACATTTTTAAACCTTTTACGGATACGTGAACACTATAAACTCTTGTTGTACCTATATTATAATATCCTGCTTATAATTGTAACATTGATACACTTATTCGTACGATAATGTGTCATAAAAGTAACATATAGCTATTCTTATGTTACTTTAAAGGGACAAAGTAATGCTATTACTTGACAAATGTTATAACGCCGTAAAGCTAAAACTTTACATATTAGGTTATTTATCCCCTATATGCAACAAATTCAAATTTTTGCTATTTAGTAATATGATGAGGCTAACGAAAGGACAAACGCAAAGTATTATTTTAACATTAACCGAAAAGGAGTTATTAACTAACCCTAACTATTTATTTGTCTTCACAAATAGAAGCGCAAATACAGAGATTAAGTTTGTTAAGCTAAATAATACAGACATAAGTTTGTACAAGGATAGGTACAATGAATTTAGTATTGTAACAAATACTAACTTTGCTACTGCTTTAAATGGTCAATATGACTACGAAATTTACGAGCAAGCAAGTCCAACAAATACAAATCCTGTGGGTTTAAATATGCTTGAATCAGGAATAATGGAACTAATTGGAACGGCTATGTCGTTTACTGAATATTCAACAACGGACACTTATAAAATAAGACAATAATGGATTTAAGAGTACTAACATTTGCGGAAGCTAAGCAGCCTGAATTTAAAGAAAAGAAAGGCGAAGGGTATATTCAATATGGCGACCGCAACGATTATCCAAACTATTTAGTTGATTTATTTAATAAGTCAGCCAAGCATAATGCTATCATAAAAAGCAAGGTACATTATATTACCGCGAACGGATGGAAAGGAAGTCCAGAGGCAGAACCTTTTATTAAGAAAGTTAATAGAATGGAAAGCCTTGAAGAACTAACGCGCAAGGTTTCTTTGGATGCTGAATTATTTGGTGGTTATTATTTAGAAATCATTTGGTCAGTTACAAAGCAATTAGCTGAAATATGGCATTGCGATTACACTAAGGTTCGTACAAATAAAGACAATACACAATTCTGGTATAAAGAGCAATGGGCAGATAGGAATGAAAAGCCAATGGTTTACGCTGCGTTTAACCCTGCTAACCCTGTTGGCAAACAAATTTTATATGTAAAAGAATACCGACCTAATATGGGTTATTATTCATTGCCAGGTTACTTTGGTGCGCTTAATTACATAGAATCGGATATTGAAGTTTCTAAGCACGTTTTAGGAAATGCACAGACAGGATTTAGTGCGAGCAAGTTAATTACCCTACCTAATGGCGAACCTTCAGACGAGGAAAAACGTAATATTGAAAAACGCTTTACAAATAGATTCAGCGGATCAGATGGCAAGAAGTTTATTTTAGCTTTTGTAAACGATACCCAAAGAAAGCCAATAGTTGATGACTTAGGAACTTCCGATATTACCAAAGAGGATTTTGGTCGCGTAGATTCTTTAATTCAAACTAATATATTTTCAGGGCATCAAATTACAACGCCATCAATCTTTGGTATTGCAGAGGCGGGTAAATTAGGCAGCCGTTCCGAAATGCGTGATGGATATGAGATATTTAAAAACACTTACGTTAATAGTAAGCAGATGCACCTTGAAGGAGTGTTTAATATGCTATTTAAATACAGGGGTATTGAAGAACCTGAATTGGCTATAATTCCAACAGAACCTATCGGTTTTGAGTTTACTGAAAACATATTAAAAGAGATTGCACCTAAGGAGTGGTTACTTGAAAAGGCGGGTATTGATATAAGCAAGTATGAAACACCGCAACAAATGCAATTTACAGACGAATTTAGCGTGTTTTTTGAGTTTGGTGAGGCAAAGGATGGTTTTAATATTTGGAAGCAAAGAAGGCGCTTTAATGACGATTCAGAGTACCAAATGTTTGCAGAGGTAAACCAATTACAGGCGAATGTACTTGACTTGATGGCTAAGGATAAAAGAATTACGCCAGAAGTCTTAGCGACTACCTTAGAGCAAAGCGAAGATACTATTAAGCAAGTAATTAAAAAATTAATAGAAAGCGGATATATTAAACCAAGTGAATATGTAATTGGCGAGGGTATTGATAGCAATACAATTATTGAGCATACACTTACAGAGCCATTGGCAGATATTTTAACAAAAATTAAGCCACAAACAAAGGAGTTATTGATTAGATATTCCTACGAATGGAAAGATGGATTTAGTGATGCTGATATAGATACAAGCAGACCTTTTTGTAAATATTTATTGAAGGCAGATAAGATGTATAGCCGTTCCGAAATAGAAACAATTAGTGCGCGTTTAGGCTATTCAGTTTTTGATCGTGGTGGCGGTTGGTACACAAAACCAAATACTAATAAACATTCCCCAAGTTGTAGGCACGAATGGATTTCAAACATAGTAACAAGAAAATAGAATGAGTAAGAACACATTATTTATATCAGTACAATCAATCAAGGACAGAACAGGATTGCACGCAAACGTGGATGAAAAATTAGTTTTGCCTGAAATCAAGACGGCGCAGGATATGTATATTTTGCCAGCTTTAGGTTCGGCGCTTTACAATGAATTACAGACGGCGGTAGATGCTAATACTTATACTCAATTACAAACTACTTTATTAGATGATTATATTGTGGATTGTTTGATTTATTTTGTTATGTCAGAATTACCGCAAGGCTTATCTTATCAATTCTATAACAAAGGATTGATTAGAAAGTCAGGTGAGAATCAAGAGAACCCATCAATGCAGGATATGATTGACGTAGCAAATAGATACAGAGCAAGAGCAGAATTTTACAAACAAAGACTTATAAAATACCTAAAACAAAACAATGCTTTATATCCTAATTATTTAAACTTCGGAAGCGGTATTGATTCAATCAAGCCTGACAATGAAGGTTATACAGTTTCAATGTGGTTAGGCGATGCTTGTTGTAATGATGACTACGAGGGTAAACATAAAAAAACATTTGAGGAAAGGTATCAAGGAAATATAGGTTGCTGCTAATATATGAGTAAACAAGCTACAATAAAAAACCAAACTAAACTAAAAGTTTATTTGGCAAAAGAAAAAAAGAATGACACTAAATCAAATTGTCAAGGAACTGACAAAGATAGGAAACGACCACGAACAAATTAACTATGTTTATTTTGGGGACGTGTGGGAACGCATAAGCAATGGTGAGGTTACTTATCCTGCAATGTTTATGACTTTAACAGGCGCAAGTTTTGGCGCTAAAGATATAGGCTACTCATTTAGTCTTTATTTTATGGATCGTATGCTTATGGAAGAAACAAACGAAACAGAAGTTTTATCAGATATGACGCAAGTAGCGGGGGATATTGTGGCGCAATTAAGATACCCAGAAGATTACTCTATTGTAACTTGGACTTTAAACCAAAATTTACCTATAACATTTTACACAGAAAGTGATCCTGATTTATTAGCAGGTGTTAAATTAGATATTAATTTGACAGTACCATTTATTAACAACAGGTGTCAAATACCTACTCAATATACTTATTAATGGAATCAAAGAAAATAAACCAATTAGCGACCGAATTAACGCCGGCATTGTCTGACCTGACAATTATTGGCGACCCAACAACAGGTATAAGTAAAAAAATTACGCTTTCACAAATGGCGTCTTTGTTTACAGGTACAGTTGAAGAATACGCAAACCTTGCGGCATTCCCTTTGGTTGGTGTTGCTGACACGATTTACATTGCTTTAGATACAAACGTTTTATATCGTTGGGATACAAGTACAAACGCTTACGTTGAATTGTCGCCTAACATTATCAATTCATTGGTATTTAGTGATGCGAATGGATTTGACGGAAATATTAGTTTGGTTGGTTCAGTTGCAACGCTTACAATTACGACCGCATTAACAACAGGTTCAGTTCCTTTTATAGGTGCTTCTGGTGCTTTAACGCAAGACAATTCAAACTTATTTTTTGACGATACTAATAACAGATTAGGAATAGCAACTGCATCACCGACAACGCCTTTGGATGTTTTTGGTTCGGGCATTATAGGACGCTTAAACGCAACTTCTACAAACAATGCTTATTTAGGTTTTGCAAGTAACGGAACTAACAAATGGAGTGCGGGTAACGTACAGAGCGACCATAGATTTAGAATATTTAGTGAAGCAAATAGTGCTGAATTAATTACAATTTTACAAACAGGGGAAGTTGGTATTGGTATTGCAAACCCGACGACAAAGTTACATATTGACGGCGCTGCAAGTGCTTTAATTACAAATTTAGATGCAAATGTTTCAGTTGCAAAATCAATTAGTTTTCGTTCGGATAATAGTGCAAGAATAAATTTAGAAGTAAGTGGCACAGAATCAGGTTCAAATGTAGGTGCAGATTTCTTTTTAAGAACTTTCACAGATGCAGGTTCTTTATTAGAAACACCTTTTCAAATTACGCGTTCAACAGGTTTAGCAACATTTAAAAATATTGCAATTACAGGTTTGACTTCAGGATATTTACCAAAAGCAAATGGTTCAAGAGCTTAATATGGGATAATGGAACT
>DOMR01000156.1 GCA_003509845.1 Chitinophagaceae bacterium
TTTTACCCATTTTTCCCTCAAACAATGCCTATAATTCTAGGCTTTACTAGTATAGGCTACTTATCTTTGCGCCATGAATTATGTTTCTGTAGAAGGATTGACTAAAAGTTATGGCATTAACCCTTTATTTAAGGGTATTAATTTCAATATTAATGAAGGCGATAGTATTGCATTAATTGCTAGAAATGGAGTGGGTAAGACCACTTTATTAAGAATATTGGCTGGCAAAGAAGTGCCCGATGCCGGAACTGCCAAAATTCACAAGGATGTGCATTTGGTTTTATTTGAACAGGACCCACAGTTTATCGAATCAGCTACTGTTACACAAAACTTATTTAATCAGGAACATCCAACCATGAAAGCCATAAGTAATTATGAGATGGCTATGGAAACGGAGGATGAGGATTTAATTACCAATGCGATTATGGAGATGGAGGAAAATAATGCATGGGATTTTGAATCCAAAGTAAAAACTATTTTAACCCAATTAAATATTCACCATTTAGAGCAACCAGTATCAAAATTAAGTGGTGGACAGCGCAAACGTGTTTCCTTAGCAAAAACATTAATTCAAATTGGTTTTGAGCCAAAGCATGTATTATTATTAATGGATGAGCCAACGAATCATTTGGATTTAAACATGATTGAGTGGTTGGAGAATTATTTAGCGCAGGAAAAAGTGACTTTATTATTGGTTTCGCATGATCGTTATTTTTTAGAGTCGGTTACAGATGAGATTTGGGAATTGGAACGTGAAAATTTATATAGTTACAAAGGGGATTACGAAAATTATTTAGAAAAGAAAGCGGCACGAATTGAATCTGAATTAGCCAGTATTGATAAAGCAAAAAATACTTTCAGGAAGGAGTTGGAGTGGATGCGCAAACAACCCAAAGCGAGAACGACCAAAAGTAAAAGCAGGCAAGATAATTTTTATGAAGTAGAGGCGAGGGCCAAACAAAAAATTGACGATACCAATTTGCAATTAGATATGAAAATGACCCGATTGGGGGGTAAGATTATTGAAGCAAAGAAGGTGTACAAATCTTATGGTGAATTAATCGTATTGAAAGGCTTTGATTATACGTTTAGTAAAGGTGAGCGTATTGGGGTGGTTGGGAAAAATGGAGTGGGTAAATCTACTTTTTTACAAATATTGCAAGGAATTACAGAGCCAGATAGCGGTAAAATCAATGTGGGGGATACCATTGTTTTTGGTCACTTTTCACAGGAAGGCTTGGTGTATAAAAAAGATATGCGGGTGATTGAGTATTTAAAAACCTTTGCAGAAAACTTCCCATTGGCGAGTGGGGGCTCATTAAATGCTGCTCAATTCTTAGAACTATTTTTATTTACTCCGGACAAACAATATACATATTTAAGTGCTTTAAGTGGCGGTGAAAAGAAGCGATTACAATTATTGACCATACTTTTTAAGAATCCTAACTTTCTAATTTTAGATGAGCCTACCAATGATTTAGATTTGCCAACACTTGCTGTTTTAGAGCAATTCTTGATTGATTTTGCGGGTTGTGTATTACTCGTGTCGCATGATCGTTATTTTATGGATAAATTAGTGGACCATTTATTTATATTTGAAGGAGACGGCGTGATTAGGGATTATCCTGGTAATTATACACAATACCGTATCCTTGAAAAGTCAAATCAAAGTTTAGCATCTCTGAGTTCAGATATCACATCCACTAAGGAATTTGATACTAAGAAAGTAGCACCCGAAAACGGAACACCCACGACAACGGTAGTCAATAAAAAAGCAACAGAGAAAATGACTTTTAAGGAAAAGCATGAACTGGACACACTTAATAAAACGATGCCTGAGTTGGAAAGTAAAAAGCTGGTACTTACTAATCAATTAAACGAGCCAAATCTTGATTACAATGAAATTATCAAGTTAAGTGAGCAATTGGGGGCGTTAAATAATGAATTAGAGGCCGCTGAATTAAGGTGGCTTGAACTATCTGAAAAGCAACAGGCGTAAGCAATTATTCAATTTTATTTCTAAAAGGCGCATGCCTCAAATTTTGGTGCCTACATTTTTTGAGGCATAAGAATTCATGTGTCAATATTTTATAATACTACTTTGGTTTAAGAAAGAAGTCGATAAATATTTTATCAGGCATTTCATCATTAAACTAAAAGCTTATGAAACCTATTGAACGCATTGCCATGTATCTAAAATTTAGAAACATTAATCCGTATTCGTTTGAAAAGAAAATCAAATTATCTAATGGCTATTTTTCAAAACAACTTAGGCATCTTGGTTCGGTGGGTTCAGATATATTAATTAAAGTACATGAGCACTATCCCGACTTGAATATATTATGGGTATTAATTGGCGAGGGCCAAATGATTTGTGAAGACTGGGTGGGAGATCAAGGACAAGCAGGTCAATTTAGCTCTAATTATATAATGGAGAATGGGAAGCTAAAAATATTAGAAGAAGACCTTGAAAAAATGCAATTCGTTTTAAAAGATAAAGAAAAAATTATTTCCCTGTACGAGTTTATGTTAAATAACAATACACTTTCTACAACCATTGCGGATACGGCTACAAATAATGGTTAAATGATAAAGCCTTCCAACATTTAAAATGAGGAAGGCTTTATCATAGTATTCAGCGAATTAAAATTATCCGATTGCTTTCTTATTATGCATAGGATGCAACGGGTTCGCAAGTGCAAACTAAATTTCTGTCCCCATGGGTATTGTTTACCCTTGCTACGGTTGGCCAAAACTTATTATGTTGCACATAATATAATGGAAAGGCTGCCTGCTGACGGGTATATTTATGATTCCATTCATCAGCACAAATTACTTTTTGTGTATGCGGTGCATTTTTTAATGGATTATCAGATTTATCTAGTTCGCCATTTTCAATCGCTTTAATTTCTTCATGAATGGCAATAAGTGCATCACAGAAACGATCCAATTCTGCTTTGTCTTCACTTTCTGTAGGTTCAATCATAATAGTACCAGCTACTGGGAAACTCATTGTTGGTGCATGAAATCCATAATCAATTAAACGTTTTGCCACATCTTCCGCTTCAATACCAGCAGTTGCTTTAAATGGACGTAAGTCAATAATGAATTCATGGGCACAAGTACCATTTTTGCCGGCATATAAGATGGTATAATTTTTTTCCAATCTTGCCTTCATATAATTCGCATTTAAAATGGCATAGGCAGTGGATAATGCTAATCCTTCGGCACCTAACATTTTAATATATGCGTAACTAATTAATAAAATACTTGCCGAGCCTAATGGTGCAGCGCTCACTGCGTTCGCGCCATTACCATATTGTGCGTGTCCTGGTAAAAACGGTGCTAATTTATCGTTCACACAAATAGGGCCCATGCCAGGTCCACCACCACCATGTGGAATAGCGAATGTTTTATGTAAGTTTAAATGACAAACATCTGCACCAATATTTCCTGGGCTTGTCAATCCAACTTGTGCATTCATGTTTGCGCCATCCATATATACCAATCCACCTAGTTCATGTATTAAATTACAAATGTCAATAATGGTTTCTTCAAATACACCATGCGTAGATGGATAAGTCACCATTAGGGCACCTAAGGCATCTTTATGTAAAAGGGCTTTCTCCTTTAAATCATTCATGTCAATATCTCCAGCGGCATCACAATTAACCACCACTACTTTAAATCCGGCCATCACCGCACTAGCAGGGTTGGTGCCATGTGCACTGATTGGAATTAATACAATATTGCGATGTGCTTGTTGGTGATGTTGGTGATAGCTGCGAATAGTTAATAAACCAGCATATTCTCCTTGTGCACCACTGTTGGGTTGTAAACTACATGCAGTGAAGCCTGTAGTTTGGCACAAGTAGGCACTTAATTCATTCGCCATCTCTTGGTAACCGATTGTTTGATGACTAGGTGCAAATGGGTGCATGGTACTGAATGCTGGCCAGCTTACTGGAATCATTTCAGTAGCCGCATTTAACTTCATCGTACAACTACCCAAACTAATCATGCTTGTATTTAAGGACAGATCTTTATTTTCTAATTGTTTGATATAACGCATCATCTGCGTTTCACTATGGTGAATATTAAACACTGGATGTTGTAAATAACTTGAACTGCGTACTAATTGCGATGGTACTTTTTCATTTTTTACCCCTGCATTGGTCGCAGTTGATTTTTTCCCAGTTAATTTTTCAAACAAGGCAACCACTTCTTGTACATGCGCATTTGAAATTGTTTCATCAATCGTAATGCTAACAGAACCGTCATTAAAATAGTTGAAATTGATATTTTTTTCGTTGGCTATTTTTTGTAATGCACTACTATCAAATCCATGTAAATGTAAAGTGTCAAAATAAAATTCATTGGCTTGTTGTATGCCTAAGGATTGTAATTGTTGTTCTAAGTTTTGTGCTAAAGCATGAATTTTAGTCGCAATTTTTTTTAATCCTTTTGGACCATGATATACTGCATACATAACGGCCATGTTGGCAAGTAATGCTTGTGCCGTACAAATATTTGAAGTTGCCTTTTCTCTTTTAATATGTTGCTCGCGCGTTTGAAGCGCCATACGAAGTGCCCTATTACCTTGCGCATCCACACTTACCCCAATTAATCTACCTGGCATACCACGTTTAAATTCATCTTTTGTAGCAAAATAAGCAGCATGTGGTCCGCCAAATCCCATGGGAACACCAAAGCGTTGTGTATTACCTACAGCAACATCTGCATTTAATTCGCCTGGACTTTTTAACAAGGTTAATGCTAAAATATCAGCAACTAAAATAACCAAACCGCCTGCTTGATGCACACGATCAATAAATTGTTGGTAATCAGCAATATTCCCTTTGCTATTGGGGTATTGTAATACGGCACCAAAAAATTGGTTATTAATTTCCGTCTCATTGTAATTGCCTTCCACTATTTCAATGCCAATTGGATTTGCTCTGGTTGCTAAAACATCTTTAGTTTGAGTAAAAACAGATTGGTCAACAAATAATTTTGGTTGTGTTGCAACCTCCGCTTTATTTACATGATTAAAAATCATGGCCATTGCTTCTGCAGCAGCAGTCGCTTCGTCTAATAATGAAGCATTTGAAATGGACATACCCGTTAAGTCGGTAATCATGGTTTGAAAGTTCAATAAACTTTCTAATCGACCTTGTGCAATTTCAGCTTGGTAAGGTGTGTATTGGGTGTACCAACCTGGGTTTTCAAAAATATTTCTAAGAATCACGCTTGGTGTTATCGTACCATAATAGCCTTGTCCAATAAAATTGGTGGCAACAATATTTTTTTCACCTATTTTTTTTAAAGATTGCAACATTTCAAACTCCGTGAGTCCCGCAGGAATTTCCATTGCTTTTTTTGAACGAATAGTATCAGGCACTGTTTTACTGATTAATTCATCTACTGATTTTAAACCAATAAGGGATAGCATTTTTTGCGTATCATCATGATTAGGGCCAATGTGTCTTTGGATAAATTCTGCGTTGTTGGAGTTCAATTCAAACATAAATAGGGTAGTTTAAAAAATTGCCTCAAAGATACTACATAAACTGCTGTTTAATTGGTCGGGTTCAATTGATGGGGAAAGCTTGTGGATGAATGATAAATGTTTTACTTTTACCCTATAATATGGACAAATCTACTGAACAATTATTTGAGGCGCCGGCGCCAGAGTTGCTTAAAAAACTCGAGTATTTTTTAAAAAAGGAAGACAAGCGCAAAATAATGAAGCAATTGCCTGATTTGCATGAGGCCGCCTTTGAAAAGATTGATTGCTTAGACTGTGCCAGATGCTGTAAAAATTATTCTCCTCGGTTCAAGATGCCGGATATAAAAAGAATCAGTAAGTATTTAGGTCTTAAGGAGACAGCTTTTATTGATACCTATTTGGCCATGGATAATGATGGAGATTATGTTTTGCAACAAAAGCCATGCGTATTTTTGGGAAAGGACAATGCTTGTAGTATTTATGAACATCGCCCCTCCGATTGTCAACGATTCCCATATACCGATGAGGATACTTTTTATAAGCGTATACCAGTGACCATGAAGAATGCTGAATTTTGTCCTGCAGTTCACTCGGTCATGAAGGACTTGTTAAGTAAATAAGTAAGAAAATAAATTGGGGTAATTATTTTTGCTGCTGAGCGTTACATTTTTCAAATAGCCATTGCCTAATATAAATTACCTATTTTTTTAGTATTCCATTTTCTTTAAAGCAGGCGCTTTAAACCAGGTTACGCCAACCACTAATAAAGTCATAGCGCCTCCAAATACCACGGAAGGGATTACGCCCAATGCTTTTGCTGCAACACCGCTTTCAAATTGCCCTAATTCATTACTGCTATTAATAAACATGGAATTTACGCTCATGACCCTACCACGCATATGATCGGGTGTTTTAAGTTGCACAATAGTGCCTCTAACAATCATGCTGAATCCATCTAAAATGCCACTTAGTAATAACATGACAAAGGACAGCCAAAATATTTTAGATAATGCAAACACAATAATACATACGCCAAACCCTGCAACGGCTAGTAATAATTTTTTTCCTTGACCACGATTTGCTGGGAAAATCGTAATGATCAGTATGATGATAATAGCGCCTATATCTGAAGCTGCATTGAGCCAACCAAAACCAATAGGCCCCACTTTTAAAATGTCTTTAGCAAAAACAGGGATCATGGCTACAGCACCGCCAAATAAAACAGCAAATAGATCAAGTGATAAAGCTCCAAATACTTCTTTTGAATTAAATACAAAACGTAAGCCTTCCTTCACACTTTCCAGTGTTTTTTGATCCACTACGTCTGCATGTGGTGGTTTAGATTTAATCATGGCAATAAAGCCATATCCAATTCCCACTAAGCTAACGACTACGATTAAAGAACCAGTGTGACCAAAGCCTGCAATGATAAATCCTACAATGGCGTGTCCTAAGACGGAAGCACTCAACCAAATGCCTTGGCTCCATGTGGTGGCATTTTGTAATAAGTTTTTGGGTACCACTGCGCCTATAATGGTTCCAAAACTAGGGCCTGTAAAAGAGCGAATAATGCCCGTACAAAAAACAATGAAATAAATACCAATCGCTATTTGTAAGGATGTCAATTTTAACGCCCCAATGTCCATGGATAAAAAAAGTAAAATAAGTGCACAGCACCAATATAAAATAACGCCCCTTAATAAAAGTTTTCTTTTTTCACTTTTGTCAATGACATGACCAGCGTATAAGGCGAGTGAAACGGCTGGGATTACTTCGGCTAAGCCGATGAGTCCAATAGCAAAAGGGGCATTGGTTAATTCGTAAATCCACCAGCCGACTAGCGTGCCCATCATTCTTAAGCCCATGATAAATAAAAAACGCCCGATCATTAAGTTTCTAAACTCGGAAATGCGCAAAGCACCCAAAGGATCATTCAACTGTTTAACTGAGCTTTGCATGTTTTCCATTAGGGTAGGTTAATAAAATGTTGCCCTTCTTCTAAATCCTTTTCAAGTGCATCCGTGATCAATTTGAAATGCGCTTCATTGTATAAAAAATCAGCGTTACTTGCGTCCACAAATATCGTTTTTATATTATGTTGTTTTATATAGCTGGTATAAGTTTCTTGTAGTTTAAAAAGGTATTCATCGGGAATAGATTGTTCAAATTTGCGATTCCGCTTTTTTATATTGGATTGCAACTTATTTACAGGGGCATGTAAGTAAATTAATACATCTGGCTGCGTAAGTTGCTGGCTGAATACCTCGTACATTTTTTGATACAATCTGTATTCTTCCTCTGGCAAATTTACTTTTGCAAACAATAAACATTTTGTAAATAAATAATCTGAAATCGTCACTGATTGAAACAAATCAGCGGTTTTAATTAGGTCCTGTTGTTGTTTGAAACGTTCTGCTAAAAAAAATAATTCAAGCGGAAAAGCGTATTGTTTTGGATTTTCGTAAAATTTAGTCAAAAATGGATTTTCTGCAAATTCTTCCAACATTAATTTTGCGTTATAATGTTGCGATAACAATTGCGCTAAAGTTGTTTTCCCTGCACCAATATTTCCCTCAACTGCAATAAAATGATACTTCATATTTTCCTTAATTCTTCGATTCAAATATAGTAAGCAGAATGCTTAATCGACCGTTTTTTTATACACATGTGACTCATCCTTACATTGCTTTAATAGGGTGCTAGTGGGAAAATTTAAGACAGGATGAATATAGTTGGGGGCAATTTCGTTTAAGGGAATGAGCACAAAGTTCCGCTGTGCCATTCTTGGATGCGGTATAGTCACCACATCGGTTACTATTATTTCACTGTTAAAAAAAATGATATCAATGTCAATGGATCTTGGTCCTAAGGGGAGCAGCCTTTCTCTGCCCAATGATAATTCAATGGTCAACAATTTTTGCATTAATTCAGATGCGGATAAAGCGGTTTCGACCTGTAATGCTTGATTGAAAAAGGGGGGTTGTTCGGTAAATCCCCAAGCAGCTGTTTCATAGATCGCCGAACTGGAAAGTATTTTTCCACAATGCAATTCGATTTCTTTTGTGGCGTTTTTTAGGTTCGCCAATCGGTCGCCTAAATTACCGC
>DOMR01000046.1 GCA_003509845.1 Chitinophagaceae bacterium
GGATTATAGGTTGCTACTAAAGCATAATCAATATTAGGACCAACCGTTAAACCCAAATTAGATGGCAATGTCCATGGTGTGGTGGTCCATGCCATGTAATACACTTCATGGTTTTTATCATTTGTCGCAGCTGCATCAAACAAAAATTTACTGTCACTGCCTTGTATTGCCTTGAACATCGCAACCACCGAAGTATCTTTTACATCCTTGTAGGTACCTGGTTGATTTAATTCATGTGAACTTAATCCTGTTCCTGCCGCAGGGGAATAAGGTTGTATACTTACACTTTGATACAAGTATCCTTTTTTATATAGGGTACTTAATATCCACCAAAGTGTTTCGATGTAATTATTTTCAAAAGTGATATAGGGATTATTCAAATCAACCCAATAACCCATTTTGTTAGTGATATCATCCCATTCTTTTTTATAACGCAATACTGCTTCGCGACATTTTTGATTGTACTCCTCTACTGTTATTTTTTTTCCGATATCTTCTTTCGTAATGCCTAGTTCTTTTTCAACGCCTAACTCCACAGGCAACCCATGGGTATCCCAACCACCTTTTCGCTTCACTTGAAATCCTTGCATGGTTTTATAGCGACAAACCATATCTTTTAAGGTCCTTGAAATAACATGATGTATTCCTGGCATTCCATTGGCACTTGGTGGTCCCTCGTAAAATACAAAAGGGGTTTTTCCCTCTCTTAGGGTAACCGATTGCTCAAATGCTTGTTCTGCTTTCCAGGCAGCCAAAATTTCTGCCTCAATGGTAGGCAAATGGAGTCCATTAAATTCTGTGTACTTTTTATTCATAAAACGCTTATCCTAGCTCATTTTTAGGGCACGAAGGTACGAATAAGCTTGTAAAAAAGGCCAGGCCATTTTTTGGTCAAAACAGGGCCAATACCCCTACAAAATAGGTTTAGATGGGCTTTCGGGAGAAGTAACTTCGGGATCCTTGAAAAATTTGCCTTGAAAAACAAACAAAGAAATTACGCCTGTGCTTATTGCCGCATCTGCCACATTGAAAACAGGTCTAAAAAACTCAAACTCCTCCCCGCCCCAAATGGGGAACCAGGATGGAAAGTGTGCATTTTGAATAATGGGAAAATAAAACATGTCCACTACTTTTCCTTGTAATAAAGGCGCATACCCTCCGCCCAAAGGAAATAACTGTGCTACCATGGTTGTGTAAGGAACACTTGCTTCAAATATGACACCGTAAAAAATGCTGTCAATTAAATTTCCCAACGCGCCTGCAAAAATGAGTGCTGCACAAAATAAAAAACCATTGTGGTACTTTTTTTCTACAAACCCTTTTATTAAAAATACGCCCCATACCACAGCTACTAATCTAAATAAGGTTAAGGCGATTTTCCCAATATTGCCGCCCCACTTTAAACCCCATGCCATGCCTTCGTTCTCCACAAAGTGAAGTCTGGCCCATGTTCCGATGATTGCATGCTCCTCGCCAATAAAATAATTTAATTTAATATAAAACTTTAATGCTTGATCAATAAAAATAATCAAGGCAACTAATGCAACTATTTTTTTTCCGTTCATACCAATTTAAAATTATAATGATGTGCAAAGATAATACTTTGATAAGTTAGTCTTCAATATAGATTCTTTTTACTCTTTGCCCGATGGACGTTAAAATTTCATACGGGATGGTTCCTGCCCATTTTGCAACTTGAGTAAGTGCTAAATTTTTGCCAAATACTTGTACCGAATCTCCTTCATGAACGGATGGAATATCTGTGATATCAATCATGGTCATATCCATACATACATCTCCAACAATGGGCGCCAATAAACCATTCACCCACATGGCACCTTTCCCTAATCCCAATTGTCTGCTGTAGCCATCCGCATAGCCTAGTCGCACGGTAGCAATTATACTATCACGCAATAACAGGCCGGCGCGATTGTATCCTACCGTATCTCCTTTTTTCAAATGTCGAATTTGTGAAATGGTCGTGGTTAACTGGATAACGGGTTCTAGCGCAAGCGGTCCTTGGCTAGTACCATACAATCCAATACCTAATCGCACCATATCTAAATGAAAAACGGGGTCTACTAATATTGCATCTGAGTTTGCAATATGTTTTAGGGTTACATAACCCAAGGCTGTTTCAATTTTTTGAGCAGCTTTTTTAAACAAATCAAGTTGCAAGTGCGTGAATGTTTCAAAAGATTTATTCCCACTTGCACTTAAATGGCTAAAAATAGATTGCACTTTTAATCGCGAATTAGTCTTTAATGCGCTACATAAACTTTCAATGGTATCCATATCAAAACCCAATCGATTCATTCCCGTATTTAATTTTATATGAATAGGAAAATTTGAAATCGCTTGATTTTTTATATACTGATCAAATTGTTGGTATTGCGAAAAGGAAAATATTTCAGGTTCTAAATGAAACTTAACTAAAGTATCAAAAGTAGTTTCATCTACATTCATTACCATAATTGGAACATGGATGCCCGCTTGCCTTAAAGCAACACCTTCATCTGCATAAGCGACAGATAAATAATCAACATGATGAAATTGTAAAATGCGCGCTACTTCAATACTACCTGACCCATAACCAAATGCCTTCACCATGGCCATCATTTTTACTTTGGGCCCCACAACCGTTTTAATTTTTTTATAATTACTCACGAGGGTGGTTAAATTAATTTCCGCCATGGTTTTATGAACCTGCAACTGCAACAATTCATTTATTTTTTCTAATTCAAAAACGCGGGCCCCTTTTATCAAAATAAATTCCTCTTTAAAGGAATGTATATCCATTTGATGAATGAACTGATGGGTGGTATCAAAACTAATCACATGAACACCCTTATTTTGTAATTCGTTATTTTGTTGTAGTGCCTTAGCTAATTCCGGTCCAATGGTGATGAGTTTTTTTATTGGGAAAACAGCTAATTGCCGAAGTAAATCATCATATTGAACTGAATTCTGATTAAGCTGAGCGATGTCAGATAAAATTAAAGTGATAGGCAATGCCCCCGCTTGTTGTGTTGCATAGGTTAAGGCCAATTGTAATGAATGTATATCATTACTGTAGCTGTCATTCAAAATATAACATTGTTGAATGCCTTTTTTAATTTGCATCCGCATATCTAAATGCCTTAATTGAATGATTCCTTCCTGTATCTCAGATAGCGGCACTTTCAGATGTAACAATGTGAGTAAGCAGGTAATCGTATTATTGACGGAAATCAAATCCGTAAAAGGAATAAGTAATTGCAAATCGGTTCCAAGGTAATTGGCCTGCAAATGCGTTTGCCCCTGAATAATTTTTTCGCTTTGAATTTTTAAAGTGGCTTCACCTGTTCGCGTCCAAGTAATAATAGATGGAGACCCTGCATGATGCAAGGCATCCTTAACATCCAATGCCACTTCTGATAATGGCGTAATAATTACCTGTGCTTTTTGAAATAATTTCCATTTTTCATTTCTTTTCTCCTTTTCATTTTCAAAACCTTCTTGATGCGCCGTTCCCATACTGGTTAAAATACCAATGGTAGGTTGTATTATATTTGCCAAGGCATCCATCTCGCCTTTTTGTGAAATTCCTGCTTCAAAAATGGCCAATTGGTGTTTGCCATCCATTTCCCAAACACTTAAGGGTACCCCAATTTGTGAATTGTAACTACGTGGACTTCGAATTATATGATAGCGGTTCGCGAGTAATTGATTTAACCATTCCTTGACTATGGTTTTGCCATTACTCCCTGTGATTCCTATCACTGGATAGGTAAATTGGGC
>DOMR01000254.1 GCA_003509845.1 Chitinophagaceae bacterium
ATTACCTTCTCCTAAAAATTCACGACCATACTCATCCAATATCATATCAATATTGATAGTTGCAGGCGTGGCTCTATAGGAGGTAATATTCGTCAATGGGTCTTTTACATTTCCTGGATTAGTTGCACGCATAGGTGATTTCCCTTTGTTAGAAGCCAAGGCTCTATCTAATACAATATTGTAATAAACATCCGCTGTTCCTAACTTCGCGCCAGTTGCACCTTTAACGATTGCTTCAGCTGCCATTAAATACAATTCAGCAGAACGGAATAATGGATCATTGAAGGTAGAAAAGCCATCACCATAAGCTATACCTGGTTGGAAAAACTTCCAGAACATCGGACCACCCCAACCTAATGGATCTGTAATTTGCTGTGTAGCTGTTGTCTTACCTAACCAAAATAAATTGACTACATTTTGAACAGAATATTTCTTAGTACCCCCTGGTATATTAACGCCTAACATTTTCACATCGCTCATATCTACATTCCAAGGCAATACAATGGCAGTAGTGTCATTTGCAACAAAGTTAAGTGTAAGTGCTTGTGGATATGGCTTGTTGTTTGCAAATGAAACCGACCCCGTTAATGTAGCATAAGAAACACTATTAAATGTACCCTCATAACGAATGTCCATCACAGGATCAAATAAACGGTAAGCACCCCAGGTTACGCTATGTGCTGGTAACCATCTGTTATAAGTACCTGTTCTTGCTTCCTGTGCAACATCATTGGGGCCACCACTAAAACGAGTATGTAAGTCATTCCCAATCGTTCCATTTGATGTACTCAAATTCGCGTCGCCATTATAAGCAGCTGGATTAGCATATTGTATTGCAAAAATAACTTCCTTACTAGCATTGGCAACCGCTACTGAACTTGCTGCTGTTGCAGTTTCTTTTTTTGGATTTTTATTATGGATCGGCCATAATTTGTTCCAGTCTGATTCCATAGGGTGCAAACCTGATGCAATTACATCATCGCATAATGCCAAGGCACTATTAAAATCAGTCGCGGTTCCGCCTAATGCACCATTAAAATTCCAACCTCTTGTTAAATAAACACGTGCTAACAAAAATTTAGCAGCATTTTTTGTAACCCTACCTGCAGCCGTTTGAGTCGTTGGTAATTTAGCAATTGCATCATTTAAATCTGTGATGATTTGCGTATAGATATCCTTTGAAGGAACTCTTACCACCGTCAAGCTTGCATCTTTTGTTTCCTTTAATGGCATTGGAACATCACCCCATTGTTGTACCGCCCAAAATAATGACAAGGATCTTAAAAATTTAGCCTCTCCCACTCTTGAATCTTTAATAGCGTCAGGAATATTAACCACTGCTGGCGCACGTTCAATAGCTGCGTTACATCTGTTAATTTCTCTGTATAATAAATCCCATAAAGATTGTAATTCGCCTAAGGAGGAATTCATACCAATATCGTAAGCATCATAGGGACTTCCAGCTTGGGAAGTTAGCGCAGGAAATGCAAGCGTACCAAACCAACCGCTTTGCGCAAACATATCTGTTCCATTGAGGGTTGGAATACGCACCTGCGCAATATCCCTAAGTAAAGGATAACAAGAAGTAACTAAAGTTTCATATCCCGTTACTGTTGTATAATAATTATCCGTAGTTCTGTTACTTGGATTATACTCATCCAAGTATGTTTTTTTGCAACCTGTAATAACCAAAGCTACTATAGCGATTGTAAGTAGGTATCGAGTTGAAAATATTTTTTTCATAATTGTGTAATTTAAAAATTGATGTTTTAGAATCCGATGTTTAAACCGACTGCATAAGTAATGGTTGGAACATCATCAATATAGGTAGATGAATTATATTCAGGATCAAGTCCATTATATTTGGACCATACCCCTGGATTAATAATTTGACCATATACTCTAATCCGCTCTATTTTTTTCTTAAGTACACTTGCTGGTACATTATAACCTAAAGTGATATCAGAAAGTCTTAAGAAACTTGCAACTTCATAATTTCTTGCATTTCTGTAGGGTTGTGCTACCCCTGGACCATAAAAATCATTGGTTGGATTATTCTTCGTCCAATAATTCATTACCACCTTGTTATATCTGCTTCCAGTATAGTCAGCCATCGTGCCACCTAACATTGCGTTATTATACATGGTACCATTTCTGTAATACAACAAAAACGACATATCAAAGTTTTTATAAGTAAATCTGTTGGTCACCCCCAAAATAAAATTAGGTAATTGTGTGCCCAACCAAACACGGTCATCCTTACCCGTTGAATTTGATATTACACCATCATTGTTGGTATCTTCCACTCTTACTGATCCTGGCATTTGACCATATGATTTTGCCATGGTACTATCTTTTAATTGCCAGATACCTGCAAATTTATAATCAAACAATGACCTTACTGGCTTACCCACAAATAAGGAACTACCAATAATAGCATTTACCCCATTTGCAAGTGATTCAATGCGGTTAATATTTTTAGAAAAATTGATATTGGTTGACCAAGTAAAGTTTTTGGTTTCAATATTCTTAGAATTAATCATGATTTCAATACCCTTGTTAGATACTTGACCTACATTGGTAGTTACTGTTGAGAAACCTGTTGATGTTGGAAGTGTTTGGTTTAAAATCAAATCCTTGGTGTTTCTTTTGTATACCTCAACAGTGGTTGTTATACGATTATTGAAAAAGCCCATATTCAAACCTAAGTTTAACTCCTGGCTTCTTTCCCATTTAAGATTTTTATTACCAATTGCGGATGGTGCAAATCCGCCAAAAGCAGTGGCACCAAAGCTATAGTTAGTCGTTAATAAACCTGCTTGTGTGCTATAGGCTGCTACGTTTGAGTTACCCACTTCACCGTAGCTCACACGTAATTTTAAATCAGAAAATACATTTAAATCTCTAATAAAATCTTCATCCCCCGCTTGCCATGCAAAAGCTCCAGAAGGGAAAAACGCCCATCTATTTTCAGGTGCAAGTTGCGAAGCGCCATCCGCACGACCTGTTAAGGTTAATAAATATTTTTCGTTGAATGTGTAGTTAACGCGACCCATATAAGATTCAAGTTGTTGGCGAACAAAGGTACTAGCCGCCGTAACTACCCCTCCTGTTCCCATGTTGTACCAAAGAGACTCATAGGGAAGATTCGTTGCAGCAATAGAATAAGTTTCATAGGTATTTTTGTATGCACTTTGTAATGCAGTTGCATTTAACTTATGTTTCCCTTTTGTTAAGTTATAGGACAATTGATTATCTAAAGTGTACGTACTCCAATTTCTGTATTGAAAGTTGGATCTTGGTGGATTTAATAATTGAGATTTAGATAGTGTATTTCTAAACTCCCCGTTTCTTTCATCAATGGTCGATGCAGAGAATGATGATTTAAAAGTTAATCCTTTTGCAAGTCCCACTTCAACAAATCCATTTCCCATTGAATTACTAAATGTGGTGGTGTTTTGATAAATGGAAGGATCTCCATCAATTAATGGGTTAGGCACCTGATTGTCTTTAATGCCCATCCATACAGATAATCCATTCCATGGCCCAATAGCTAAATCAAATGCTTCACTTGGATTCACGACATCACTATAATTAACTACCCCGGTTGGTCTTGCTCTGTAAGCAGAACGAAGTATTTCCAAAGAACCCGTTGGATTGGTACTATAGTTAATGTATGCAGTGAAGCCTACACGAAGCCAATTATTCAATCTGCTATCTAATGCAGCATTCAATGAATATTTTTTAAATGAGGTTACAGGTATATTACCATCTTCCTGCACATAACCGCCAGAAAAACGATAGGTAGTTCCCGCATTACCACCAGTCACCGCTACAGTTGTATTTGCAGTGATCCCTGGTTGTGTTACTAATCCAACCCAATCAGTAGATTTGCCACCATTAATCATGGCCATCTCACTTGCAGTGAAAGTAGCAGCAGTTCCACCATTCAATACAGCGTCATCAACCACTGCTTTATAAAATTGTTGTGCATTTTGCAATTGAATTAAATGTCCAGGACGCTTACTTCCAAAATAAGAATCAAGCGTAACTTTCGGTTTGCCCGCAATCCCTTTTTTAGAAGTGATGATGATAACACCGTTCGCACCTCTTGCACCATAAATCGCTGTAGACGATGCATCTTTTAAGACATCAATGGATTGAATATCCTGCGGATTAATATCACGCAATCTTGCACCAATCACTCCGTCAACCACAACCAATGGTTCCGTTGCACCCGTGATGGTATTTTGTCCACGAATATCAATGCTAAATGCTTGACCTGGTTTGTTACTATTTTTTGTAACAACC
>DOMR01000249.1:0-1910 GCA_003509845.1 Chitinophagaceae bacterium
TATATATGGGCAAAGAGATTCAATATGGTTTTCGCAGCCCTACTTTTAGCATGGAGCTTTAGAAATTATTTAATCATGTCTACCTGTCTAATGGGAGAGTGTCCGCAAAAGATGTGGGCATTATATGCATGCATGATAATTTCTGCAGGCATATTAGTGATGACTTTTTTACCTAAGATAAAAGTTTCAAACCAGCCCCAATAATTGCAACGGCTTCATCAATTTGTTTTTCAGTTATAATTAATGGTGGTGCAAATCTTATTTTATCTCCATGCGTTGGTTTTGCTAAAAGACCTAAATCTTTTAAGTGTAAACATAAATCCCAACTAGCATCTGGGTTATCATGTTTAATCACAATAGCATTTAATAAACCTTTACCACGAATGGTGGTTACAAAGGGAGAATTTAAATTCGCAAGTCCTGCTCTTAATCTTTCACCCATTTTTTCTGCATTCTCCGCCATCTTCTCTGTTTTCAAAACTTCTAATGACTTTATTGCCACTGCGCAAGCCAAAGGGTTTCCACCATAGGTAGAACCATGTTCGCCTGGCAAAATTTGCATCATTATTTCATTACTTGCTAGTACTGCAGAAATAGGAAGCGTGCCACCACTCAATGCTTTTCCTAATATTAAAATATCGGGTTTAACATTTTCATGATCACAAGCAAGCATCTTTCCAGTTCTTGCTAATCCCGTTTGAATTTCATCTGCAATAAATAAAACATTATACTTATTACATAAATCACGCACCGCTTTTAAATAACCATCATCAGGAATGACAACACCCGCTTCGCCTTGAATAGGTTCCACCATAAAGGCTGCCACTTCTTTATCTTTTAAAGCTTCTTCTAAAGCCACTAAATCGTTATAAGGTACTATACCAAAGCCCGGCATATAAGGGCCAAAACCTTTGAAGCTAGATGGGTCGGTAGAAGAAGAGATAGCCGCAAGTGTGCGTCCCCAAAAATTACCTTCTGCAAAAATTATTTTTGCTTTATTTTCTGCAATGCCTTTTACATTGTATCCCCAACGACGCGCTAATTTTATTGCCGTCTCTCCACCTTCCACACCTGTATTCATAGGAAGTACTTTATCGTATCCAAAATAGTCGGTGATGTACTTTTCATACTCGCCCAATAAATTATTATGAAAAGCGCGAGAAGTTAATGTGAGTTTGCTTGCTTGTTTTTGTAAGGCTTCGATAATGGCGGGATGACAATGGCCTTGGTTCACCGCAGAATAGCCACTTAGAAAATCGAAGTATTTTTTACCATCTACATCGTATAAATAAACACCTTCGCCTCTTTCAAGAACTACTGGAAGTGGATGGTAATTATGAGCGCCGTATTTTTCTTCTAGTGCTAAATATTTAGCAGCATTGGAACTAACTGATGAATGAGTCATTTCTTTAAATTAAATGAATGGAAATTATATTGTTGAGAAAACTGTATACAAATGCGAAAAACGAATTTCGCTTGCATACAAAAAATAGGAGGTGGTTAAACTACCCCAAGGGATGATTGAGTAAATCTAGGTTTCTATGTAAAAAACTTCCCGTATTCATAGTGCTAAGTTAGTTTTTTTAGGTCAAATTCCCATATTTTGGGCTTACATTCGCAAAAACAATTACATTGAAACCGCTAGTCTCCATAGTCATATTAAATTATAACGGGGCCGGTTATTTAGCAAAATTCTTGCCATCCGTTTTATCCACTCAGTATGAAAATTTTGAAGTGGTGGTGGCCGACAATGGTTCATCCGATAATTCTATTTCTTTAGTAAAAGAAAAATTCCCTTCGGTTAAAATAATTACGAATAATACAAATGAAGGTTTTGCAGGTGGTTATAATTGGGCCTTACAAAAAGTAAAAGCCGATTATTATGTTTTATTAAATTCAGATGTGGCAGT
>DOMR01000249.1:1983-6737 GCA_003509845.1 Chitinophagaceae bacterium
CCTAAAATTTTATCTTTTAATAATAAGGAAGTATTTGAATATGCAGGGGCTGCAGGAGGTTGGATAGACGCATTGGGTTATCCTTTTTCAAGAGGACGCGTATTTGATGTTTGTGAAAAAGATAATGAGCAGTATGATACTGCAGCGCCTATATTTTGGGCAACAGGTGCTTGTATGATGATTCGCTCTGAATTATTTCATGCAATGAATGGTTTTGATGCAAGCTTCTTTGCACATCAAGAAGAAATAGATTTATGTTGGAGATTACAATTAGCAGGTTATAAAATTTATGCTTGCCCGCAATCGGCAGTTTATCATGTGGGTGCAGGTACCTTACCAAGAGGTGGTCGAAAAGTGTTTCTGAACTTTAGAAACAACCTAATCATGCTCACTAAGAATTTGCCTTTGTCATCGCTTTTATGGAAATTGCCTGCTAGGTTTAGTTTAGATGCTATTTCAGCCTATAAGGGCTTATTAAGTGGCGATACAAGCTTCTTTTTTGCTATTGCTAAAGCGCATTTTGCTTATATGGGCTATGTTTTATCAGGTAAATTGAAAAGAACTCAATCGCCCAAAGCCTTAGAAACACTAGAGGGCGTTTATCCTGGATCCGTGGTTTATCAATACTTTATTAAAAACAAGCAATATTTTAGTAAAATAGTGGCCAAACTAGCTCATTATTAAGAACTTGTTACTATTTTTGCATCCGTAAATAAACAATATGTCACAAGATTTACAAGATAATACAGCTGAAAAAGATATCGCCACTAATTGGGTAAGTTCGTCTCGATTCTTTTTTTATGTGTCTATTTTTGCTATACTAGCATTGGTTTTAGGTAATTGTACTCAACTCTACAATAGCCGTTTCGTTAAACCCAATCCAGAAGTGCAACCTAGCTCACAGTACAAGCCTGAGTATAAGTAAGAAAAAAAATTTGTTTAAGAGCGCTGTTTCGTTATTTTTGCAGTCCTAAAAATAGTTCTTATACAAGCGAAAGTAGCTCATTTGGTAGAGCACGACCTTGCCAAGGTCGGGGTGGCCGGTTCGAGCCCGGTCTTTCGCTCCAAAAATCCCGTTCTTCGGAGGGGGATTTTTTTTTAAGTCTTTAAATAGACGCCCTGGTGGTGGAACTGGTAGACACGCAGGACTTAGACATTGTTCTTTGGTTGAACAAAATTTGAGTGCACTTCGAGAAATTGAAGATGTAGAACTCCGTAAATTCGGCGAACCCTTTAAAATGGGAATACCGAGCGAAGCCCGAAAGGGAACGTGTAGAGACTAGACACGGAGCACCTAAATCGAAAGATATGGTGAAGGCATAGTCCAGACTACAAACCAGAGTAGGGTGGTGAAAACCATAGTAGTAAGAAAATCCTGTGGGCCGCAACGCCCGTGCGGGTTCGATTCCCGCCTGGGGCACAAAGCCTCTCACAAATGTGAGAGGCTTTTTTTATGCGCGACCGAAATACAGGGAAGACGTTTTGAGCAAAGCGAAAAACGGCAGTCCCGATGAAAGATATTTTTTTTGCTATCTTGTGTGCATAGGAATTTATAATAATTATGAGTCAGGAAAATTTAACCAAAAGCTTTTTGGATTTAGTTGAAATCATGGATACGCTTCGTGAAAAGTGCCCATGGGATAAAAAACAAACCATACATAGTTTACGCAGTAATACCATTGAGGAACTTTATGAATTGGTGGATGCGATTGTGGAAGAGGATTGGGATGGGATTAAGGAGGAGTTGGGAGATATTTTATTACACGTATTATTTTATGCCAAAATAGGAACGGAGCAAGGTAAATTTACTTTACAAGATTCCATAGAAGCTATATCAAAAAAATTAATTCACCGTCACCCACATATTTATGGTGATGTGAAAGTTGAAAATGACGACGATGTAAAAAGGAATTGGGAACAATTAAAATTACAAGAAGGTAAGGGGGATAAGACAATATTAAGTGGGGTGCCCAATAGTTTACCTGCGATGGTAAAAGCTTTAAGAATACAGGAAAAAGTGAAACATGTAGGATTTGAGTGGGAAAATAAAGAGCAGGTTTGGGAAAAGGTAGAAGAAGAGATTGCGGAGATGAAAGTGGAAATTGAGGCAAACAATCAGCTAAAAATGGAGCAAGAATTTGGCGATGTATTATTTAGTATGATTAATTACGCGCGTTTTTTAAATATTGATCCTGAAACTGCACTAGAGAAAACAAATAAAAAATTTAAACATCGTTTTGAGCTCATGGAAAAATACGCCAAAGACAATAGATTGGATTTAGCGAAAATGTCCTTGGTTGAAAAAGATAATATTTGGAAACAAATGAAAGAGAAGGAAGTATAGATTCCAGCGAGTTGTTATAAGAGAGTTGTATAATTTTTTAAAGCTAATTATTATACAAAAGGGGCCCCGATAAAATCGGGGCCCCTTTTGTATTAAGCCTTTATTTGAGATTATTTATTTTGATCATTCAAGTTTAACACAAATGCATAGTTTCCAAAATAGCCAGGATAAATGCCTGAAAGTTTGATACTCGCACTGGTCACTTTTTTCAAAGCTTCATAAAATTCTTCAACATTATTCACGGTTTTATCATTCACCTGAGTAATAACGAATCCTTTTTCAACCCTACTTTTCCCAAGTATACCATTGCCTAATTCTTTAACAACAACACCGCCAGATAAGTCATTTTTTTCAGCAGTTGTCTTGTCCACAGTTTCTAGTTTACCTCCTAATTTTTCAGCAGCTTTACTACTTGTGGCCAAGTTGGCATCATCTCCAATCTTTGCTTTAAGCGTTGCATTGAAAGTCATATCCTTGCCATCTCTTTTAATTTGTACGCTTATTTTATCAGAAGGTTTATACCTCGCAATTTGTTCTTGAAGTTCAGGAGATGATTTAATGGCAACGCCATTTAGTTTAGTGATGATATCTCCTTTTTTCATACCTGCTGCTTTTGCTGCACCACCTTCTACCACATCAGTCACAAGTACACCTTGTATTTCATTGGTTTTAATACGGTATTCTTCATCTATTTTTTTGACTTCTGATTCCGGCAAATCATCCTTAGGATAAGAGATGCCTAAATATGCGCGTTGCACGGTTCCAAATTTTACAATATCCGTAACTACTTTTTTAACAATATTTACAGGAATTGCATAAGAATAACCTGCATAGGATCCAGTAGGAGATGCAATCGCGGAATTTATTCCAACCAGCTCACCACTTGTATTTACTAAAGCGCCACCACTATTACCTTGGTTCACTGCGGCATCCGTTTGTAAAAAAGTTTCTACCGGACGATCACTTTGACGGGCATTGATATTAATATTTCTATTTTTTGCACTTATAATTCCCGCAGTAATGGTCACATCTAAATTTAAAGGATATCCAATGGCTAGAACCCATTGTCCCAATTTAATTTCGTCACTATTACCATATACGATATAAGGCAAAGCTGCTGCTTCAATTTTAATGACCGCCAAATCACTACTCGGATCAGTACCAATTACTTTTGCTTTGTATGATTTTTTATTGGTCAATGTTACATTTATTTCATCTGCGCCATTCACCACGTGATTGTTGGTTACAATATAACCATCCGCAGTAATTAATACACCGCTTCCACTTGCTCTTTGTTCAGGCATTACTCTTGGGCCACCAAAAAAATCGCCGAACATATCATCGTCTCCGAAAAAATCTGAAAAAGGATTTCTTTGTCTTTGTTGGTTTGCATCAACACGTTTTGCATTTGTTTTTGTTTTGATATGCACTACTGCAGGGGAAGCTGAACTAGCAGCTGGTGTAAAATCGACTGTTGAAGCGGGTGCATTCCCATTAAAAAAGCTAGCATAATTGGTAGGCAATTGGTTATTGCTATCAAAAGAGGAGCTTGGTTTTATCCATTTGGAATAGCCCCAAATACTTACGAAAGTAGTTGCAAAGCTGATACCGATAATTGCCAAAATGTTTTTAAAATTCAAGTTCGTCATGTCTTTATTTTTTTTAATCTAATATAACAAAATGTATACCAGTCCGGGTACAAAATTAATGCAGCAGAAATTATGTCACAAAATCAAATATAAGCTTTAACAAAATATTTACGAAATTATTCGTGAATAAAAGGGGTGGCACAAAACAAGATACGAAAATTATATTGCTGTTTGTTTACAAGCCGGTTAAAAAGGCGAGCGTATCCACGCCATCTGCATATTGTTGTAAGCTAGGTTTTTGAAGACTTCCAAAGGTTAAGCCCCCTTTACCAACAATACATTGAATTTCCGATGGATTTACGATCGGAGGCTGGGTAGGGGTATAAAATTGGTAATGTATTTGTGCGATAGCCGCAAAAGGGGAAGGGTTTTCGCTTAACAAAATGGCATTCGTGTCCATGTAAAATTGACGGGTCATCATTAAAAGTGCCAATTGGTAATCGTAATTATGGCGGTATTTATGCTCATCAATTATATAATTATATTTTTTCAGTGCATTTAATAAAGGGATAAAGTCATAGCCTTCGGGTACCCAAACCTGTGTAACATTGCGACAGCCTCTTCCAAAATAAAGCATCATATCATCGGCCAATAAATCCAAATCGGCAGTGCTTTCCCCGCCATCTAATATTGCAATAGATGTCTTGTTCGATCTAATAATATGCGGATATTTCCCAAAGTATTGTTCAAAATACCTACTGGTATTATTGCTTCCTGTAGCTATATAGGCATCGCAGTCTTTTAAATGGCTTTGCACAATA
>DOMR01000249.1:6760-7124 GCA_003509845.1 Chitinophagaceae bacterium
GCCATTGGGGTTCAATCTCAATTAGAGTATGGATGATGTATTCCATTCCAACAGTGTCCTTGGAAGATAGCTTCACCACCGCTGTATGTCCTGCGATAAGGGTGCTTAATAAATCATGAAAGCCAACAAAGGGGATATTCCCAGCCATTACAATGCCCACTTTTTTATGGGTCATATTATCTGCAATCTGCGGATAAGCGGCGGTCCATTCCATTAAGGCTTCCTTGGTTAAAAATTGGTGGGCAATTTGACTTATGGCCTTTTCAATAAAGTCAGGCAAAAACCAAGAATTTTGATTGTAGGCGCTAGCTTTGGCTTGAATTAATGCTTCATTATTAAGGTCCAATAATCTGTCTTTTAGTAA
>DOMR01000207.1 GCA_003509845.1 Chitinophagaceae bacterium
CGTATATTCGTATATACGCAACAAACCTGCGCTAATACACCCAAATCCGTGTGCTTGAGGAAGGTTTATAGCGCGTATAAGCTAGTTATGTACAATAATCCACAACCTGAAATGCACAATAAAATAAAAACTTTTTTACTTTTTACCTTACTAATTAACAATTTTGGGTTTTCACAAAAATCAAATTCTCTTCAATTTTTCGCAAGTCCATTTATCCAAAAAATTGGTAATCTAAACAATCAATATACAGAAGTGTCAAACGAAAATATTGAAGTAGATTATTTAAAAGTTCCATCGAAAGAATTTGGCATTGAATATCACCACAACTTTCAAGGTAAATGGGGTTATTCGATAGGATTTTCATGGGCAAATTCAGGAACAAAATCGATTACGACATTATATCATAGTGAATACCAAAGCATCACACTAGATGTGCAATACAAGACATTGCAATATTCATCTATCGGTCTTAGATTAGGTGGTTCATATCATTTAATGGATCGAATAAATTTACATGCATATATGAATATTCAGCTTCCATACGTAGAAAACAAAAACACTTACTGGTTAACTGATTATGGTGTGCAATCGATGCAACTTTTCAAATACCATGCGAAAATATATGTTGGTGGCACTGTAGGTAGTATTCCTGATATCATCCCCGAAATTCGTGCAGACTTCGAGATTTTCCCTCACCTAAATTTTTATACGGGAATGCGTTTAAAATTTTGGGATTTTTATGATGACTATACTATGAAAGTTGAGGTTACTGGCTATGCAGGAAATGAGAATTATGGTAAGGATGAAATATTGCATCTGTCCAAAGCAAAAGGAACAGACATAAGTTATTATTTTGGATTAATGTATGATCTTCCATTTAAGAAGAAGAAAAAAATTGAATAATGTACTGTACATAACAGCCGTCTAGCGCCAACCCTCCAATCTTGCTTCGAAACAACAATAAATTTGAAAGAAAATAACTTTAACTTCGGTGTAACGATTTATTTTAAGAGTCGGGCCGAGCGCCAGGCGGCAAACCGTTATGGGCAAGTTACACCCAACTACTCATTATTTAACACCCTGAAATATTTTAACGAATAAAATCGCAATTTAAAATAGGAGTTATCACATATTATGTTTATATTTGCAAACAATAAAAACTTCAACATTATGAAAAAACTTCTTCTACTTCTTGCTTTACCAATGATTGGCTTTGGACAGAATGTAAACATTCCTGATCCTGACTTTAAACAATATTTAGTTGGCAATGCAGCTATTAATACCAATGGAGATGCTCATATACAAGTAAGTGAAGCAAGTGCCTTTAATGGTAGTATTATCTGTATGCAATGTGGTTGGTCTGATTTAACTGGAATCCAAGCCTTTACTGCTTTAACTGTTTTGAAATGTAATGATAATGATCTCGCTACCTTGGATGTTAGTCAAAATATTGCTTTGACTATATTGGAGTGTGATAGAAATAATCTCACTACATTAGATGTAAGTCAAAATACTGCCTTGACTAAGTTGTCCGTATGGGAGAATAATCTAACTAGCCTAAATGTAAATTCTAATATTGCTTTAATGAATTTAATTTGTAAGGACAATGAAATCACGACCTTGGATTTAAGTCAAAACACTGCTTTAACTTCTTTAAATTGTGAGTATAACCAAATCTCCAGCTTAGATGTAAGTCAAAATACTGCTTTAATTTCTTTGGGTTGTAGTTATAATCTACTAACCAGTATGAATGTAGATAATAATGCTGTTTTAGAAAAACTAACTTTTGCTAATAATCAAATTACCAGCTTAAATGTAACGAATAATACTGAGTTAACTCAATTGAATGCTGATAATAACCTTCTCACCAGCCTAGATGTAAGAAATGGAAATAATAGTAATATGACGATTGCAGGAAGTAGTTTTCGTGCTGTCAACAACCCCAATCTAACTTGTGTAAGTGTTGATGATCCAGCTTGGTCAACTATTCATTGGTATAATACGGACCCTTGGATGACGTTTTCTAGTGATTGTAGCGGAACAACTTCAATACAACAACTAATTACGATTACAAATAAAAAACTTCTTAAAGTAACAGACCTCTTGGGTAGAGAAACACAACCCACTAACAATGAAGTTCTCATTTACATGTATGATGATGGTACAACGGAAAAGAAATTCAGTGCTAACTAATTGAACAAAATACATTTTATTCCAGTCCTATTTCTTTTTGCAAATAGTACATCCGTTTTCTCTAATACACAAGTATATTAGTAATTATAATACTCCATGAATCTTGGACCATGAGTTTAGTTAAAGAAATACAATTAAATTTACTAAATTGACTGTAGATTGCATATGCTTAACTTTTAAATAGAACAGCATAGTAATTTAAGACAGAAAACCAGCCCATAACAGCACATTTGCGAATATGGCGGGTTTAGTTGTAAAAGAAACATTCTGCTTCTAATAAACATTAGCGGTAAAATGAAAGACAGTTCTACTTAGTCCGCCACATCGCAAATCTGCAAACCGTTATACGCAATAATGCAGACGACACTGAAACTTCTGATCGGTATTAACTGTTTATTAAACCGAAGGCTTCAGATTGAAGTATTCATTAATTTTAAATTATTAATGACACTATTATGAAAGGACTAATTTTATGTACTTTATTGACTTGTTCAATGAATACATTTTCACAAACAATGGATTGGGTTTCTCTTCCTCAAGAGGTTAATGATTTCGTTTTCACCATGTGCGAATATGATGGTAAATTAATTGCTGGTGGGTGGTTTACTCAAGCCGGAAGCACTCCTGTAAATAGAATTGCAGCTTGGGATGGTTCCTCTTGGACTTCACTTGGTAATGGGGTTACTATGACTGGAATTACCGCTCATGTTCAAGAAATGATTGTTTATCAAAACGAACTATATATTTCAGGAGGATTTGATACTGCAGGTGTCGTCCCAGCTCATTTTATTGCCAAGTGGGATGGCTCTGCATGGAGTTCAGTTGGTTCTGGTCCAAATGCTTCAAATTTAATTTACGCTATGGAAGTGTATAACAATGAATTATATGTAGCCGGTACTTTTGATAGTATTAATGGAATCCCTGCGACACACATAGCTAAATTCGACGGTATAAATTGGTCAAATGTATCTACTGGTATTCACGGAAGTAATGTAAACGATTTACATGTTTACAAAGATGAACTATACGCTGTCGGAGTTTTTGACAGTGCGGGTTATGTTCACAGTAATTACATTACTAAATGGAATGGAATTCAATGGGACAGCCTAGATTATGGTGTTCCCTATGGTAATTCAGCTATGATTGAATGGAATAATGAATTACTAGTTGGATCAGATGTAGATGTTATTATGGGACAACCTTATTTCTACATTCATTCTTGGGATTCTATACAATGGAACAACTTTTCAAATCAAGAGTATGTTGCCGACGTAATCGGATTTGAAACATATAACAATCAATTATATCTGCATGGACGGGGCAGTGTAACAGGTCCGGTAGGTTATAGTTATGTTGCCAATTGGGATGGTAATAACTGGAATAATGTTGGTACAGGATTAAATAAAAATGTTGAAGACCTGATTGTTTACAATGGTGAGCTTTATGCATGTGGCTGGTTTGACCAAACTAATTATGGAAGTTATCATAATTACATCGCAAAACTCGGGGATGTTACTGGAATTGAAGAAACCACCCTTGACAAAAAAACAATTATTAAGATTATCGATTTAATGGGTAGAGAAACTATTGAGAAACCCAATACCATATTAATTTATGTATATAGTGATGGAAGTACAGAAAAAGTGTATAAAGTTGAATAAAATAAATGCGTATAACATGCTGTAAGCAAAATGGCGCACAATTACACCCGAGAGAAAGCGCCACATTGCCTACAGCAGAACCGTTGGCAGTAATGCTACAAGCGACCGTCAAAACCGACAGAAATTACTTTGACGACTTCTTTAAATCTTTCAATCCCCAATCCGACATACTATCAATAATTGGCAACAAAGTTTGACCGTATTTTGAAATTTTGTATTCCACTCTTGGCGGAATTTCTGCATAAATAATTCGTTCCAAAATATTATCTTCTTCCATTTCACGAAGTTGGTTAACCAACATTTGCTTACTAATATCAGGAATTGCTTTTTGCAACATAGAAAAACGATTACAATCTTTTCTTATCAAATGAATAATGACTGGCTTCCATTTGCCACCTATTTTATTCAGACAATGTGTAACAGGGCAATTATTCGGGTTGAATTCTTTTGTTTTTCTTTTATTTTCCATTGGTCTATATTTTTAGACTATAACCATAATTATTGACTACAATTATTATTTGGACAAAGGTAATACTTTTGTCAAATTATTAAATTACAATTATGCAAGCAATCATAAGAACCAAAGCAGGCAAAGAATTTTCTACAATGAAAGTTCAAAATATAGAAAGTCCTAAAACACAATCAGGCGAATTAAAAGTGAAAATGGTATCAAGTCGCATCAATCCAGTAGATATGGATTTGATGAAGGGCTTTCCTTCCTTGAAATACAAAAATCCACAAATTGGTGGTATTGATGGTACTGGTATTGTGCTGGAAGTTGGACAAAATGCAAAAGATTTTTCAGTGGGCGATAAAGTTATTTTTTACCGATTGTTCAGCGACATTGGAACTTGGGCAGAGGAAATTACCATTCCTGCAAACTACTGTGCCAAAATTCCGAGCAACATAGAAGTTAAGGATGCAGGAACAATTGCGTTGCCTTTGCTTACAGCCTATGATAGTTTGACACAACTAAACCCAAAGAAGGGAGAAAAAGTCCTCATTCACGGTGTTGGCGGTGGTGTAGGTTTTCAGGCATTGCAAGTAGCCAAACAAATGGGACTTTTTGTAATTGGCACAGGCAGTCAATCGGAAAAAGCGGTTTTGGACAAAGCAGGTCTTGACCAATTTATCGACTACAAAACACAAGACTTTTCGCAAGTATTGAAAGTAAAAGAAGTTGATTATGTTTTTGACGTGCTTGGTGACGACATTTTAAAAAAGGGTAAACTTCCCAGTTTTTCAGA
>DOMR01000106.1:0-600 GCA_003509845.1 Chitinophagaceae bacterium
TTTAATGGCAGATGGTAATTTGAATGAGTACTTAATTAATAATAATATTGTTTCCATTGAAGGATTAGATACAAGGGCGCTAGTGGCGCATGTGCGTCAACAGGGTGCGATGAATTGTATTATATCCTCCGATAATTTAGATGTGGCTGCATTAAAAGCGCAATTAGCCAAAGTGCCGAGTATGGATGGACTTGAATTAGCGAGTACCGTGAGTACCAAAGAAATTTATGAATTAGGCGATAAAAATTCAGCGATCAAAGTTTCTGTTTTAGACTTTGGCGTGAAAGAACATATTTTACAATGCTTGGTGGAAAGAGGGGCGCATGTAAGAGTGCATCCTGCTAAAACAGATTTTGCGACCTTAAAAGCATTTAATCCTACAGGATATTTTTTATCCAATGGTCCTGGTGATCCAGCACCGATGGATTATGCTATCAAAACAATTAAGGAAGTGTTGAATGAGAAAAAACCAGTTTTTGGTATTTGCTTAGGCCATCAATTATTAGCACTTGCAAATGATATTCCAACTTTCAAAATGCACCATGGTCACCGTGGGTTAAATCACCCAGTTAAAAATGTGATCACAGGCTTATGTGAAAT
>DOMR01000106.1:686-5086 GCA_003509845.1 Chitinophagaceae bacterium
CATGTGAATTTAAATGATGATTCTATTGAAGGTATCAAGTTGAATGATCGTCCAGCATTTAGTGTGCAGTATCATCCTGAAGCTACACCGGGTCCGCATGATAGCAGGTATTTGTTTGATGATTTTGTATCTTTAATGAAGACTAATTAATCTAGCAACCATAAAAGGATAATTGCTACTCAATTTATCCTTTCATTTTTTAAGTATTTCAATTTGTAACTATGCCAAATATTACGATCATCAACGGGCCTAATTTAAATTTATTAGGAATGCGTGAGCCTGGTGTTTATGGCAATGAAACCTTTGATGATTTTTTTGCGCAGTTAAAAAAAGATTTTCCGCAAGTCAACTTCACCTATTTTCAATCGAATGTGGAAGGGGAGTTGGTGAATGCAATTCAACAATATGGTTTTAACCAAGATGGCATTATATTAAATCCTGCTGCCTATACCCATACTTCTGTGGCCATTGGTGATGCCGTAGCTGCGATTAAAACACCCGTGATTGAAGTGCATATTAGTAATGTACATGCTAGGGAGGACTTCCGAAAAATTTCCCATGTAACTGCAAAGTCAGTAGGTTCCATTGTTGGCCTAGGATTAAAAGGATACGCCTTAGCTACGGAGTGGTTTGTAGCGAATGCAAATAAATAATTTCATTTTATTGCGGAACTAAAATAAGAATTTCTCAAAATCTTTTCGGTAGGAGATACTTACCCCTTGTCGATTACGACGGCCCAAACTAGATCCATTAATATCAAGGCTGTTTCTATTAAATACAATCGCTCTTAATTTACGGTCCCTAGTTAAGATAAATTCAATATTTAAATCAGGCAACCATTGTAAATTATCATTCTGAATATTAGTACTGCTGCGAACATTAAAATCTAAGTCGCCGCCCACATTAATAATTACTTTGTCATTTAAAAAGCTTCTTCCCAATTTTAAATTCACTCTTTGACGGTCAATTTTATTGGCGTTGATGGCAATACCCGATCCAGTAGGGTCTAATAAATTTCCACTATTATAAACCGATGATCCGATATCAAAGCGTAAACTATTATCGCCGGTTACCTTATTCAATAAATGAGTCACTGATTTATTAACTTCTTTGGTCAACAATTGTGATATGGTATTGATACCAATCGAGGTCATACTATAGGCGTTATTGCTATTGCCTGTGCTAAATCCAACAGGGGCGAATGAGTTAAATACAATTAAGAAGGAAACCTGCTTTAAAATTTCATTTTCATCCCTTTCTAATCTTGTGATGAATTGAGAAAATTCATTATCGGAGCTGATCGGATTTCCTTGTGGGAATGCGATGCTAAATTTAATGTTCGGTTGGAATAATTTGTTTCTTAATGCAGCGATTACATAAACACTTCCACGATACGATTTTACTGCGTTGCTAAAATTAGCGCTACCCACCAATTCATTTAAACTAATACGATCGGCAGTGTAACGGGCATCCACATGAATTTCGGCATCGTATGGATTGCCGGTCCATTCAATATAGTTGCCTATTTCAGGGATCAACTCAAATGGCTTTTTAATAAAGGATTGGAAGTTGAAGTCGTAATTTCCTGATTCAATATTATATTTTCCTCTGATACTTAATGGCTCGATATTACCCGCTCTTATTTTTAGACGACCATTGCCCTTCGCCTTGATGATATCGCCCGTTAATTCGTCTAAAATCACATCAATTTTGGTTTTATTGTTGGCCGATAGGTCTAAGTCCACCAATAAATTGTAGGTAGGGACATCTGCGCTTTTTACAGCCGTCTTCCCATATTTTTTAAATAAGATAAAGTCATTGCTGCCAGCTTCCTTGCTGGTTGTATTTGGAATGTATAAATGGGAGCTGTCGTTTACATCCGCATTGATGGTCATTTTAATATTTTCCTCCGGGCCTTTAATGGTCATTGCAGCTTTTCCAACTGCGTTACCATAAAAATAAATGTTGTCAGCCGACCCCATATTTAGTAATTCAATTTTAGGGCTACTCATTTCAAGGTCATAGGTCAAATGCTTAAAGCCCTCGTTTCGTATTTTACCCTTAAATAAAGCCTTGCGATTCAATTGATCCGTCAGTTGGATATTGCCAAAATCCATTCCTTCATTTGTAAATTGAATGGTCGCTTCTTTTATAAAGTAGCGCACTTTGGTGTAATCCACTTTTAATGAGGCATCTTGAATGGTCGCTGCACCTAATAATACAGGGTATTCAATGCGTCCGCCAAAATGAATTTTTCCATCGGCTTTTCCTTCTAAGTTCGTGAGTACACCACCAATGAATTGTTCCACCAAACTGAATTTAGAGTGGTTTAAATACAGGGTTGCATCTAACGGATTGGCGCTGTCCTTGGTGTTATAGGAGCCTTCTGCTGATAAATTATAAGCTTTATTAGGTATGTCAAATGAAAAAGGGACAATACCCGTTTTATTATTATAGGAAGCATTTAAATTAGTCATTCCAACCACTTCATTGTTAAAGCTGAATTGATCAATGTTGATATCCGAACTGAGCTCAAAATTATCCAATACATTTTTTAAATCAATGATGCCATTGGTAACGCCTTCCAATTGCGGGTATCGAAAAAATAATTTAGTGATGTCGCCTAAAATAATATCATTGAGTTTTAGTTGCAAATTATTACCCTTGGCACTTGATAATAATAGTTCCTGTATTCCTTGTGAAAACTTTACGCCTTTTGCAAAGATGTTATTTTTCCGAAGTGAAATTTCTCCACCATCATTAATATCCCATCTTTTTTGATTTAATAAAAAATAGGAGGGCTTCCACTTTATAGCTAAGCCATCGGAATAAGTATTTACAGTGCCAGCTAAATTTATATTTTGCAATGCATTATTACTTGTCGCAGTAATTTGGATATTGGATTTATCATTGGCTGTATGAATATTGATAATTGGGTCAACAAAGCTAAAGCTGTCTGTTATTTGGTAGTTATTTGCTTTTACAAGTAAATGAATAGAATCCTTATTTCCATTACCGGTAAATACACCGCCTTTAAATGCCATATCCTGCCATTGTGCAAATGGAACTGTGGCATTAAATTTTAGCGTTTTACTGTCTGTATTAATCGCGCCTTTTAAATTTAAATTATTGAATCCTGAGAACGAGCTATTAAAAATGCGAATAAATGGCTCAATGTAATTCGTTTTAATTTGTATATCAAACAATTGATTGGCTGGCGTATTGGATGGGGCAGGGATATAGCTTGGCAAATAGCGCTGCATAAAAAACTGAATACTTGCAGGCAAATGGGAGATATTGAATTTGCCTGATATGTCCGCATTAATATCATCACTAGCTAATCGTAAATATTTAATTCCTTTTTCAATACTAGAATTCAAGGTGATTGAATCAAAACGCACCACTGACTGTTCCCCTTTTAATTGACCATTATAAAACTTGGCATAGCCCATGAAGTTATCAATGCTGTCTCCATCAAAATTGATGTCTAATAATCCAGTCAGTTGAATTTTATTTTTTGAAAATCCTAATTCTTTTAAATTAGTGTTTTGCAAATCGCCTACGGCATTGATCTTAGGCTTGGATTGGTTAAAGTCCACTTCAATATTGCTGATAAAATTAATATTGGGGTCCTTAATTTTTAAGCTGCCATTGTAAGCGCCTTTTTGAATATCACCATTGGTCGTGATATTGGTAAAATTGTAATTATTCCATGCAATGCTATCAATATTACCTTGTATATTGGTTTTTTGTTTATTCAGGTCAAAGGAGCTGCCTTTAATTTTTCCGTTAAAATTTAATAATCCTAATGAGGATACATCAAACAGTTTGCCTGCATTAAAATGGCTTGTTTTTAATATCCCTTCATAACTTGGCTCTTTATCTATCGGGAACTGTAATCGAATCTCTGTATTCGTATAGCCTATGTCGGTATTAAATTCCCCCTTGGTAATAAAATCATAAACAGTTCCTTTGAAATTTCCAGCAAATAAAATAGTGCCTAGTTTTTCGAATTTTATTTCTTTATTATTTTTTAAGGTAGGAAGCCAGTTGGATAAATCCTTAAAATTGGTAGCCGATACAACATTATTAAAATCAATCTGTGTATTTCTCAAGTTAGGTAAGCCCTTCATGCTAAAGCTACCTTTGATGGTGGAGTTGTTATAATTTACTAGCAAGTCCTTGGTCTCAAAATCGGCCACGGTGCCATTAAAATGAAAATTCAGTTTAACTTTTTGATCAATATTATTTAAAGCAGGCGTGAAGTAGGCAATATCTTTAATAGCAACCAATGAATTTTCGAAATGTGCTTTCATGGTCACATTTTGCATATAATTATTGAAATCATTTTTAAAGCTTTTGTATTGCATTGCATAATAAGGGCCAATAATGCTATTGTT
>DOMR01000106.1:5190-7055 GCA_003509845.1 Chitinophagaceae bacterium
GATCTTTCCTTAACGCTTAAATTAACTTTTGCTGTGAGGGTGTCTTTGGACAATATTGCATTATAAATTTGTGCATTTAAGTCATGCATACGAATATGCGCGCCATCAAAATAGGGGACTGGTTTTTCGAAGCCGTATTCAATTAAAAACTTTCCGTTAATCACTTGAATTTCGTTAGCAACTATACTTAAATCATTGGGATTTAATTGTGCCGGTTTGAAATTACCTTGATTGGTGTCCTTTTGAACAGTCGTATTTTTCCCCTCGTAGGAGTGAAGGTTAATGAACGGCTTATTGACGATTAATTGGTCAATCACAATTTGCTTATTCGCTTGATTAAACAACTTGATGTTTAACAACAGGTTTTTTGCTGCTAATTCTGTTTTCTCACCATCCCATTGGTCATCTAAAATAAAACGGAAATCACTTAAATCAATTTTTTTGATATCTAAGCTGGTTGATTTTTGGTTGGAGCTGTCTTTATTTAAGTAGTCCAATAAAAACTGATAGTTCCATTTTGGGGTACTTCTGTTTAGATAAATTCGGGTACCTTCTAAGCCTATATATCGAATGACAGGCGCTGAATTAGAAAAGTATAAGTCGGTCAATCGAAGCTTACCTATTTTCGAGAAAACTAAAGTGTCTTTTTTTTCATCTTTGATTAGAATATCTTCAAGGTCTAATCTATTAAATAGGGAAAATCCAACATGTCCAATTTTCACTTCCGTTCCAATGGATTTGGATAAACTACTAGCAACACGGGTAATTAATTTATTTTGTACCCAAGGGAGCAATAATAATAAATAGCAAAATAGGAGTAGCCCTACCACTGTAGCAATCACAATTCTCAGTATGGTAAGCTTGTTTTTTAGCAAAAAAATGATTTTTGTAAAAATACTAATTAAACCGGTATAATGTACTGATCACTAATACCCTGCGACGCTATCGTCGCCTCTTTTATCGCCTGCAGCTTCAATTTTACCATCCGGTAATATACGGATGCCATCCATGCGACCAAAATAGCCTCTTTGACTCACTTTATACCCTTGTTTTTTCAAGGCTTGGATAGTGGCATCTGGGAAATCGGCTTCCACTTGTAATTGATCAGGTATCCATTGGTGATGAAAGCGAGATGCATCGATGGATTGTTTTAAACTCATTTTAAAATCAATCATATTTATAAGGCCTTCATAAATTTGATTAGGAATGGTAGTGCCACCTGGACTGCCAATGGTTAAGTAAGCTTTGTTATTTACAGTAACTAAGGTGGGTGTCATGGAACTTAACATTCTTTTCCCTGGAGCAATGGCATTCGCTTCGCCTCCGATTGCACCAAACATGTTGGGAACACCTGGCTTTACACTAAAGTCATCCATTTCATTATTTAATAAAAATCCTGCGCCTGCGACAACGGTTTTATTTCCATAGGAATCATTTAAGGTGGTGGTAATGGCCACCATATTTCCATCCTTATCTATGACACTATAATGGGTGGTTTGTTCACTTTCCTTGACTTGTCCAGCAACGGTATTTTTAGTATTGCCAGCAACGCCAGGCGAATAATCTAGCATTCTTTGTTTGGCATAAGCGTCACTGATTAAGGTACGTGTAGGCACTTTCCAAAAATCAGGATCGCCCATATGTTCTGCTCGGTCGGCATATGCACGTCTTTGTGATTCCACCATTAATCCAACTGCCTCGGGCGATTGATATCCCATTTTTGCAATATCAAATGGGGCAATCATTTTCATCATTTGCGCAATTAAAATACCACCACTCGAAGGTGGTGCAAAACTAATTACATGATGATTTTTATAATCAAACTCAATGGGCGCTCTTTTCTTTGTTTGGTAATTTTTTAAATC
>DOMR01000106.1:7200-9449 GCA_003509845.1 Chitinophagaceae bacterium
GTATCCCCCTTCATCCATTTTGTTTTTTTTGTATAGGCAGAAGGGGCACTACTTAATTTTAATAATTCCCCCTTTACACTATTTAAGCTATTGGCTTCTTTTTCAGTTAATGCATGTCCATATTCCGCTAATTCAATTGCTGGTTCAATAAGCTGTGCCATGGGAAGATTTGCGTATGCATGTGCGTTAAACATACCTGAAACACTTCCTGGAATACCGGATGCCAATGGCCCTTCCAATGATTTTGATGTTATAGGTTTTCCTTTTTCGTCCAAATACATATCTCTACTTGCTATTGCAGGGGCTGCTTCTCTAAAGTCAAGTCCAATTAATTGACCGTTATTTGTTCTTGCTAATAAAAATCCCCCACCGCCAATATTACCGGCAGCCGGATGTACAACTGCTAAGGCAAAATGTACTGCAATAGCAGCATCAAATGCATTTCCGCCATCTTGGAGGATGGCTGCGCCCACCATACTTGCTAATGGATGTGCCGATGTTACCGCAGCATGCTTGAATAACTTTTCCTTAGTAATTTCAAATTGGTAGGGGTTAATTCCGGGATGCGTTTTAAAGAAAATCTGAGCTTTTGATTGATTAAAATTTATAAGCAATAGCGAACAAATAATAAAGCCTTTTATAAGATTCATTGGTATTTTCTTTAACATATCATTTATTTAATGCAACAATTTACTACTATTTAATTATTCTTCAAAGAAGGGGTGGTTATTGTGTAAAACTACTTGTTTTATAACCGATAAAAAAGCCAAACTTCTCGTATTTTAGTAGCATCGCAATTGGATGGCTGGGTGTTATAAAAGTGTAAGCAATATATAAATAAAATGTATTTGATTTACTGCAGGGTGGAGGAGGCTATTGCATAAGCTAATTTTAAAAATATTAATCTACAATAAATGTATCAATCGTTTAAAAAGCTATTTTTTTTACTGCTTGCTTTTTTTGTATTGCAAATATCCAATAGCGATGCACAAAAATCGAGTGCTGAAATATTTTCCAAATTAAAAAAGTTGGATGTGGTGGGGAGTGTTTTATATATTGCTGCACATCCGGATGATGAAAACAATAGCTTTTTACCTTTCTTGACCAATGAGCGCATGTACCGTACCGCTTATCTAAGTTTGACTAGGGGCGATGGCGGACAAAATTTATTAGGGAAGGAGCAGGGGATTGAGTTGGGATTAATAAGAACCAAAGAATTACTTGCAGCACGTCAGCAAGATGGGGCAGAACAATATTTTTCAAGGGCGTATGAGTTTGGATTTAGTAAATCAGCGGAGGAAGCCTTAGCTATTTGGGATCACCAACAAGTATTAAGCGATGCAGTTTGGGTGATTCGTAAATTCCAACCTGATATAATTATTGCGCGCTTTCCTCCGGATGCGCGCGCAGGGCACGGACATCATGCGGCATCTGCAATTATTGCAAAAGAGGCATTTATTGCGGCGGCTGATCCAAAACAATTTCCAGAACAATTTAAATATGGGGTAACCGTTTGGCAAGCCAAAAGAATACTTTGGAATACGTTTAATTTTGGCGGGGCAAACACCACCAATGACCAACAACTAAAAATTGAAGTGGGTGGATACAATGCTTTAATTGGAAAAAATTATGGTGAAATTGGCGCCGAAGCGCGCTCCATGCATAAAAGTCAAGGGGAGGGACGTCCGCGTCGACGCGGAAGTATTACTGAATTTTTTGATTGGGTGGCAGGAGATAAAGCAATTAAGGATATCATGGATGGGGTGAATACGAGTTGGACGCGATTAAATGCCCCGGAAATTCATGATGCTGTTACTGCAATTGTACAAAACTATAAAATAGAAAATCCTGAAAAATCAGTTAAGGATTTGGTGCAATTATATAAGTTGGTTAATATTTTACCCAGCTCCGTTTGGAAAAATTATAAACTAGCTGAAATTAAATCCTTAGTACAGGCATGCGCAGGCTTATTTATGGAGGCCACTAGTACACAGCAACAGGTTTTCCCTGGAAAAAATTTGCCTATGCAATTTAGCATGAATCAGCGTACTAATGTGCAAGTTAATTTAGGGTTAGTGCAATTGCCTGGCAGAGATTCTGTTTTTAATAAAAACATGGGGGTGAATCAGAATCTAGTTTGGGACTATAATTATAGTATTCCATCTTCTCAATCTATTTCCCAACCTTATTGGTTAGTGTCTCCAAAAACGGAAGGAATGTTTGTAGTGAATGACCAACAACTGATTGGA
>DOMR01000280.1 GCA_003509845.1 Chitinophagaceae bacterium
AATATTAGATGTAATGCCATTGCCCCTGGATTTGTGGAAACAGATATGACCCATTATTTAAATGAAGGGGAAGCAGGGAAAGCCTTTTTGGATAAAATACCTTTAGGTCGTTTTGGTAAAGCAGAAGAAATCGCCAACACCACTTTATTTTTAGCAAGTGATTTAAGTAGTTATATCACAGGTCAAGTGATTAGTGCTTGTGGGGGATTGAATATTTAAAACAGATAGCGGCTTACGCAAGCTTTGCAATAAAAAAAGGAGTCCCGATAAATAGGGACTCCTTTTTTGTTAGGTTTATTAAACAATGAATTAAATCCTTGCGTCAATTTCTTTTTTCAAATCGGCATAAATACTTTCAACTGTACCCTCGCCTTTAATTGATACCACTTTATCAAACTGCGCATAGTACTTTTCAACTGCAGCAGTTTTATCATGGTACTCCTGAATTCGAGCACGAATAACGGTTTCATTGGTATCATCACTACGACCCGATGTAGCACCGCGTCCTAATAATCTTTTTACCAATTCCTCCTCGGCCACTTCTAATGCTAGTACGATATTAATTTCACTTGACTTTTCCTTTAATAAAGCATCCAATGCAACACATTGTGCAGCAGTTCTTGGGAAGCCATCAAATAAAAAACCGGTTGCTCCTGGATTTGCATCTATAAAATTACCCACCATGCCAATCACCACCGCATCCGGTACTAATTGACCCTGATCCATGAAGTTTTTTGCTTCTAATCCCAAAGGGGTTTGTTGCGTTATTTCAGATCTTAATAAATTGCCAGTAGAAAGATGTTTTAAGCCAAACGCTGCAATAATGTTTTCACTTTGAGTGCCCTTGCCGCTACCGGGGGGTCCGAATAAGATTAAATTGAACATGCTAAATAATTAGGGTGCCAACAAATATACACAACTCGCCTAAAATTTTAGTCAACAAAAACCAAAAAACTAAACAATTTATCTGAATGCTTGTTAGTATTTTTGTAACTACAATCACGTCTATGTATAAATTACTTTTTTTGGTACTTTTCATCAGTCAAACCGCTTGTTCACAAACCAGCAATAAAGCCAATACAAAAAACAATACCATGTCTAAAAACATTTATTATTCTACCACCAATAAGGAAAAGGTCGTTGTCCCTGATAGTGTTTGGAAGCAAATATTATCACCTGAGGTTTATGCTGTTGCTAGACAAAAAGGAACCGAGCGTCCTTTTACAAGTCCTTTTGAAACCTCTAAGGAAGTAGGTACTTATCATTGTGTTGCCTGTGGTAATCCCTTATTTAAAAGTGATACCAAGTTTGATAGCGGTTGTGGTTGGCCTAGCTTTTTTGATCCTATTACTAAGGGTGCCATTATATATACACCTGATAATACCCACGGTATGACACGTACCGAAGTACAATGCGGAAAATGTAAAGCACATTTAGGACATGTATTTGAAGATGGACCGCCACCTACTGGTTTACGTTATTGTATTAACGGGGTGGTTTTGGCCTTGGAGAAAAAATAATACATCGCGTAAAGTGTGATAAAAACACCAACGAAGGAAAGTATCATTACACTTTGTGAAAAAAACTGCGTCCACTTTATTTGTAGACTCATGCCTTCTTTCATCAACATAACGCTTACGCTTCCTACATAACCCACGGCGTCCGCCACATAAATAAAGAAGCCCGCATTACCCTTCATTGAAAATGCAGCAATCAATCGGTCAAAGAAGATGGAGTTAAATGGGATATACACTAAATAAAGTCCAAGCCCAACCCAAATCATCCACCAGAAAGGGTCTAATAATTGTTGTGTAAAATAATAGGTGGAAACACCGGCTAAAATAAAGCCCAGCAAAATAAAAACATGTGCGACCATTAAGGCCTTAAAGCTATTTTTGATGAATACAACCGCGCCAATAATCACTAAAATAAAAATGGTAATCGGGATTTCGGTTTGGGTGAAAATTGCTGGCTTTGAACCATAGCCCATTTCCTTCCACATATCTGCTGAAAAATTATCTCGTATATCTCTGAAGATAGTAGCGAATAAATAAATTGCTACAAAAGCGATAATACCTGGTAAATATTGTTTTAATAATTGCTTACGATCTAGCGCAGTCATAGGTATGCGCTTGGTTCTGAGGGCCTCATCTTCTGCAGAAGGCGGTGGTACTTTTTCTAATCCATACACACATATAATTAATGGAACTGCGAATACCAATCCAGTAAAAAACGGAACCCAAAATTCAGTAACATGATATTGGGCCATTAACCAAGCACCGACTGACTTTACCCAACCGGAGGAAAAGATAAAACTCACGGCTAATGCAGCACCAATAAAATCGGTGCTTTTGCGTCCTTCTACATAGGAAAAAACAACACCCCATAACATACCCAACGGAAATCCATTTAAAAATAAAAAGATAACATTATAAGGTGCAGGTACAATGGCAAATAACAACCAAGCCATCCAAGAAATACCCGTGAGTAAAAAAATAATTTTATAGCGATTTACTTTTTGTAATCCTGAGATAAATTTAATACCATAAAACTTGGCTAACAAATAACCCAACATTTGACTAATGACTAGGGCCGTCTTAAACGCAATGGGACCAAAGCTAAGTCCATCAAAAGTGCAAACCGTAAATGATTTTCTGAAACCAAAAATAAATACATACGTGCCAAAGGACACAAGGGCAGCATAAAGTGCAATGGATTTATCTTTTGACAGTAATGACATATGATTCTTTGTTTACGGGTGGCAGCGCCAGCTTTATTGAAGGCCTTTTTCCTTAATCCAAATTTACATTTTATACATGTATAATAATGACTAAATTAGTGCTTTATGAATAAGGCCAAAATTTGTATATCACCGATTGATTGGGGATTGGGACACGCCACTCGGTGTATTCCCCTGATTCAGGCATTAGAGCAATTGAACTATCAAATATATATCGCCACCGAAGGATATCATGAAAGCATTTTACGGGAAGCCTTGCCCAATGCTCATTTCTTGCATTTACGTGGCTACCGAATAAAATATGCAAAAATAGGCGCCCTTTTACCCTGGGCTATTTTTTTTCAAATACCGCAAATTATTTACAGTATCTATTATGAATATCGGTGGTTACAAAAAAAACAAAAGGAATTGCAGTTTGATATGATCATTTCCGATAATCGATTTGGTTTTTATCATAAAAATGTGCCTAGTGTATTTATAACGCACCAACTTAATTTTCAAATGCCTTATGCCTGGGCCACCCCTGGATTCCAAAAAATACAATATGCCTGGTTCAAGAGATTTTCTGCTTGTTGGATTCCAGACATGGAAGGTGAAAATAATTTATCGGGTATTTTAGCCAATACAAAATTAAAGCCCAAAATCCCCATTTGGTATATGGGATGTTTGTCAAGATTGAAACAATATGATCATAAAGAGATTGCTGGGCATCAAGAACCAATTACTTTTTTAGGAATTGTATCCGGCCCGGAACCACAACGAACCTTACTTGAAAATTTATTATGGACCAAGGGCAATCAATTACATTTAAAATTTACGGTGGTAGCGGGCACCCCTAAAGTAAAGGAAGCGTTTCAACAAAATGAAAATGCTACTAAGTATCCGCATCTGTCAGGCGGCGACTTGGTAAAGGAAATTAACCGTGCTGAGTATATCATTTGCAGAGGAGGGTATACAACACTCATGGAATTAATCCCTTTTGAAAAAAAATTAATACTAATTCCAACTCCGGGACAAACCGAACAAATTTTATTAGGAAAAATATGGCAGGAAAAAAAATGGGCACTTTGTTATGATCAAACTGATTTTAAATTAAGTGTTGCCTTAAATGAAGCAAGTCAATTTAATTATATCAAACCGCCGTTTACAAATTTTTCTATAGAAGCACTTGAAACTGCTATAAAGCAATTAACTTTATAATTATGGCGGTACAAAAAATAGATATTGATGACTTTATAATACAAGCGCCTCATTCACTCATTATTGATGTCAGAAGCCCCGGCGAATTTGATCATGCACATATTGTATCGGCCTTAAATCTTCCTTTATTTACCAATGAAGAACGCGCCATTATTGGTACTACTTATAAAAAACAAAGCAGGGAGGCGGCGATAAAAGTTGGCTTGCCACTATTTGGAACCAAGTTACTTCCCATGATTGAAACAGTTGAAAAATGGGTCAGCGAAAAACAAGAAGTAGCGCATACAACAAAGCCAACCCTACTTGTGCATTGTTGGCGGGGTGGCATGCGAAGCGCAGCGGTAGCGTGGTTATTAGACTTATATGGTTATAAAGTATATCAGCTAACCGGTGGTTATAAAGCTTATCGAAATTGGGTATTAAATCAATTTATTAAAGAATACCCCATCAAAGTGTTAGGAGGATTTACAGGTTCTGGTAAAACAGAAATTTTACACGCACTCCAACAAAGAAATAATACGGTGATTGACTTAGAAGGATTAGCCAATCACAAAGGATCCGCTTTTGGCGCCATCGGACAAGCGGTCCAACCTTCACAGGAAATGTTTGAAAATAAATTAGCCACTGCACTTTTTACTAATAAAACGGATCTGCCTTTTTGGGTGGAAGATGAAAGCCAACGTATTGGACTTGTGATGATCCCTAATTCCTTTTTTATTCAAATGCGTAATAGTGTTTGTCATTTTATTATTATTCCTTTTGAAGAAAGATTAAACTTTATTTTGCAAGGTTATGGCAGTTATGATGTACAACTACTAATTGATGCCACAATAAGAATACAAAAAAGATTGGGCGGATTAGAAACTAAAAACGCGGTGCAATTTTTTAATGACAATAATATTATTGCTGCATTTGCAATTTTACTAAAATACTATGATCGCTGGTATGAAAAAAATACGCTAAGCGCTTCCCCACCAAAATTACTGGTGCAACAATTCAACGCCGAAAAGGTTGATCCAATGAACAATGCCATTTTGGTGGAGAAAAGATAAATTAACTGACATTAATCCTATTTATAATACCCAAGATGAAGTATCTTTATTTTGTTATAGCATTTTATTTACTAGGGGGGCATAACAATATATATATCGGAATATAGTTTGAAGCTCGCGCGATTGGAGGTGGAATCATTTTTAAGTTATAATTTATGCAACAACTAATTGCTTGGTGGTTTTTCACCGTAAAGGGATGGAAAACAAAAGGAAGATTCCCTTTTGAACTTAAAAAGGCGGTTTATATTGTTGCCCCGCACACCCATAGTACCGACTTTTTTTTAGGATTGGCCGTTAGGAAAAAAATGCATTTTGAATTTATTCGATTTTTAGGCAAAAAAGAGCTTTTTGTTCCTCCTTTTAGTTGGATCCTACACTACCTGGGGTGTTACCCAGTGGACCGCTCAAAAAATAATAATTTTGTAGAACAGGTGGTGAAAATATTTAATGAAAAGGAGACCTTTCATTTGGCTTTGTCACCCGAAGGAACCCGAAAGAAAGTGTACAAATTACGCTCAGGATTTTACCATATTGCTAAAAAAGCAAATGTACCGGTGGTCATGGTGGCCTTGGATTTTTTCAATAGAACAGTGGTTTTTACCGAACCATTCTTTTTAACAGACGACGAGCATGCTGATAAACGAAAAATAATCGACTTTTTTAAGGATTTCAAAGGATTTGTCCCAGAATACAGCATTACGGGCGATATTGAATGTTAAGAAAATGCAGAAATTTCAAAATAGGTTTTGGACTCTAAACTAAATGCTTATTTTTGTATTGGCCATTGGCTAAATTATATAAATTAATAAAAAACAGATACAGTATGAAAAGTAAAATTTTTTTAGCGCTTGCTATTATTAGTCTTGGTGCTTATTCTTGCGTTAGCCCTAAAAAATTACAAGAGGCAGAAGCAAAGTACGGTCAATTAAATGGTGCTTATGCTGATTTGCAAACTAAATATAGAGATGCGCAGGATCAAGCTGCAAAAGCAAAAAATGAAACTGATAAATCAAACTTTGTTTCAAAAACAATGCAAGGAACTATTGATGACTTAAATAAGCAAATTGAGTTTTTAAAGAAAAACAATAATGTGGTTTTAAATCAACTACAAGATATGTCAGTAGTATCAGGTGCGCAAGCAGAGAGTATTAAAAAGTCTTTAGAAAATATTGGTTCAAAAGATTCTTATATCCAAACTTTACAAGGTTCTATGGCGCGTAAGGATTCAATGAATATGGCACTTGTAATGAATTTAAAAGGTGCCATTGGTGATTTGAGCGATGGTGATATTAATATTAAAGTTGAAAAAGGAGTCGTATATGTTGACATCTCTGATAAATTATTATTCAAAAGCGGAAGCTTCTCAATCACGGATAAAGCAACAGTGGTATTAGGTAAGGTTGCTAAAGTATTAGCAGCACAACCAAATATTGAATTCATGGTAGAAGGACATACTGATTCTAAACAATTATTAGGATCAGACAATAAGATGGAAGACAACTGGGATTTAAGCGTAAAGCGTGCAACTACGATTGTAAGATTATTACAAGAAAAATATGGTATTGATCCAAAGCGCATGACTGCAGCTGGAAGAGGAGAATA
>DOMR01000085.1 GCA_003509845.1 Chitinophagaceae bacterium
CTCTATCAGAGAGGAATTGCATTCAAAATTAGAAGAGTTTGCAAGCCACACCGATAGCTTGGAGGAGATTCATGAGAACAAGGAGCAAATTGAAATTTCAAAGGCGTATGAGCGTATGCCAAACCCTGCGATTTTAGCAACTGCTGAGTTCATTGATGATAAGATTCATTATCGTAAGAATGAGGAGACGGATTTATTTCGTTAATTCAAATATATTAATATTAAAGCGTCCCGAAATGTGTAAACTATCGGGACGTTTTTGTATTTTAGAGATATCCAATGGCATTAAAAATTAGGACGTATCATGTATAGGCTCGTTCAAATATTTTGTTTTGTAGTTTTAATGCAATATTCAACTGTTGCACAGGAATTAAATGCTACCGTTACCTTGCAAACAAGTAAGGTGGAGAATCAAGTAGATCCAAAAACTTTTATTCAATTACAAAGCCAATTAAAGGATTTTTTAAATCAGCGCAAATGGACGTCTGATGCTTTTTCAAATGAAGAAAAAATTGATTGTAATTTTTATATCACTATTGAATCCATGGTTTCATTAGGCGTGTATGAAGCGAAATTAAGTATCGTATCCAACAGGCCTGTATATAATAGTGCGTATACGACACCTTTGCTTAATATGCAGGATGCAAATTTTATATTTAAATACCAATTGTCACAGCCCATTGAATTTAATGAAAATAGGGTGCAAGGGGCCGATCCATTAGCTGCTAACTTAACGGCAACTTTGGCCTACTATATCTATATTATTCTTGGATTGGATTATGATTCTTATTCATTACAAGGAGGCAAGCCTTATTTTAATAAAGCTTTAAACATAGTAAACAATGCTCCCGAGGGTTCCGGGATTTCTGGTTGGAAATCATATGATGGTCAAAGAAACAGGTATTTGTTAATTGATAATTTTACACAAAGTGGTTTTGATAAATTGCATAGTGTGTTATATAGTTATTATAGAGAAGGGTTGGATCAGTTGGTAGAAAAGCCTGCTGTAGCAAAAGCAGCTATACTAAATTCCTTAATGAGTATGCAGGAAGTGCTTGAAGCAAGCTCAAATACGATGGCAGTTCCTATTTTAATGCAAGGTAAGGTCACGGAGATCATCGGCATTTTTGGGAATGCGGATAAGTCAATGAAAAAGCAATTAATTACGACGCTATCTGCCATTGATATCACCAATATTAACAAGTACAAAGAAAAATTAGAATGAGGCATTTAATTTTTATCATCCTCTTATTTTTTGCAGCCTGTAACTTTATAAGCAATGGGAAGCCAGTGGTGAAATTCCCGGTTATGCAAAAGGTGGTTTGGGAATTGATGCAATCGGATGACTATTATATCCGAATTTCATTATCGGATACCAATTTAAAAGGGAAGCATAAAAACATTGAAATGTATGAGCAAATTTTTCAATTAAACAAAATCACGGCCAAGGATTTTTATACAACTATTGATTATTACGAAAAACACCCCATTTTGTTTAAGGAATTAATGGATTCGGTGAGCAGTTTGTCGAAAAAGGAAAATTTAACACCAATAAGACCGTTAATAAAATAAAAATATAAGTTCCCTTTATTACTTTTGCAAAAACTATAATTAACCATTAAAATTTATAAAAAATGAGCATTTCAATCGGACAAGCAGCTCCTGCTTTTACATTATTTGACACAGATAAAAAAGCAACTTCATTATCAGACTATAAAGGAAAGAATGTAGTTGTTTTGTTTTTCCCTTTAGCATTTACAGGCGTTTGTACTACAGAGTTATGTAGCATTAGAGACAATATTGGAGTTTATAATTCTGCTAATGCAGAAGTACTAGGTATTTCAGTTGATTCTTTATTTACTTTAGGTAAATTTAAAGAGGAGCAAAAATTAAATTTCTCTTTATTGAGTGATTTTAATAAAGCTGCTTCAAAAGCATTTGATGTATTGTATGAAACTTTCCCAGCATTTGAAATGCAAGGCGTTGCAAAGCGTTCAGCTTTCGTAATTGACAAGGAAGGGGTTGTTCAATATGCTGAAATATGTCCAACACCAGGTGACTTGCCTAATTTTGAGGCAATCCAAACAGTGTTGAATACTTTAAACTGAAACATTAAATCTTGTTAGGTTTTATGAAATATAAACCTACAAGATTTAATCTCTTATGATTTTAAAAAAGGGATCCCGAATTTTCGGGATCCCTTTTTTGTTTCTTGTAGTTTTCTATCTATCGCAAACCTCCACAATTAAAAACTTTAAGTAGTGTGTATTTTCCATACCCCAAATAATCGGATGGTCGCTGGATTGTGATTGATAAGTCACTTGTCTAATTCTTTTTTTAGCATCTCTTGCAGCCATATCAATGGTATCTAAAAATAGTTCGGGGCTCACTAGGTTGGTGCAACTTGAAGTGACTAAAAAGCCGCCACTATTAATCATCTTCATTCCGCGTAAATTAATTTCCTTATATCCTGTTATCGCTTTATCAATACTATTTCTGCTTTTTGTAAATGCAGGCGGGTCTAACATCACCACATCATATTTTCGACCTTCCTTGCCCCAGGTTTTTAAAACGTCAAAAGCGTTCATGGTTTCAAACTTAACAATATGATCTAGCTTATTCAAAGCAGCATTTTTGTTTGCTTGTGCTACTGCACTTTCTGAAATGTCAATGCCTAAAACTGACTTCGCGCCATAGTGTGCCGCGTGAATTTCAAAGGTACCTGTGTAGGTAAACGCACCTAATACATCTGCGCCAGAAACAATTTTTTGAATGGCACGACGGTTGTCTTGTTGGTCTAAAAAGTATCCTGTCTTTTGTCCATTTTCAATATTCACATAAAACTGTAAACCATTTTCATTGATCGTAATTTCGGTAGGGAATGGGTCGCTTAAAAAACCTTTAATTTGTGTAAGTCCTTCTAATTCACGCACAGGAACATCGTTTCGTTCGTAAATTCCTTTGGGATTAAAAATAGTTTTAATCGCATCTACAATTGCAGGTTTCCATTTTTCAATACCCAATGACAATGTTTGCAAAACAAAGTAGTCATTAAATTTATCAATAATTAATGCAGGTAATTCATCTGCCTCACCGAATACCAATCTGCAATTTTCAACATAACCTAATTGTTGGCGGTAGGCCCAAGCCGTTGCAATTTTTTTATGAAAAAAAGCGGCATCAATGGTATCTCTATGTCGGGTTAATAAACGAATGGTAATTTGGGAATTGGTATTAATGTATCCGCGACCTGCCAATTGACCATCAAAAAAATAAACTTCGACCAAGTCCCCGGGTTCCACCGTTCCTGCAATACGGTCTATTTCATTATTATAAATCCAAGGGTGGCCAGAAGCGATCCTTTGGGTTATTTTCTTGTTTAAATACACCTTTGTCATGGCACAAATATAGGCAGAGAATAAGTGACAACTTGTTCATTTTTAGGCCCTTTTATGTCAATTTTGCTATTTTATTGCTTTGGCAATATTTTTGGGAGATATTTGTATCAATAATAGACTATGCAAGATAAAGAACCTATAAACACGGCATCGGACAAAATGGAGGAAAAATCAGT
>DOMR01000071.1 GCA_003509845.1 Chitinophagaceae bacterium
TTTTGCGTATTCAAATGTTTTATCCACCGCTTCTTTGGATTTCATGTAGAGAACCCCTACCGTATAAATATTGATGCCTGCTGCTTTATACTTAGCCATCGCCGCGCTAATTTGTTCATCCGTACTATTCAATGGCAAATGCATCTCCTTTAGAGACATATGAGTCAGTCCAATACGTTTCATCATCGTAATTGACTGGTCCAAACTAAATTTTGCGAAACTGTAACCAGCCATCCCAATTTGCAAAGGGCTATTGGTACTACTTATTGACTTAATTGAACTACTATTTGCATTCCCAATCACTGGCAATAATGCAGATCCTGAAATTCCTAAAATAGTTTGTTGAATAAATTTTCGACGATTTGACATAGCCTTATTTTTTAAAAAGAAATGATAAAATTATTATTAAAACTAAAGTTACTACATTAAAATTAAAAAAATGTCCCCGCCCCGATGATTCGAGACAGGGACATTTAAATATAATTTGTGATTACTCCTGAATTTTATCTAATGCAGGCTTATTCGTTTCGGAACCAGCATAACCCATATTTTGGTTTATTTGTCCCAAACTATTCGCTAGGATCGCTGGTCTTGGAATTGGCCATAATACATGATAAGGACTAATTTTATATTGATCACCTCTCACATTTTTAATGCCTTTCCCGTAAAAATCATTCTTGGCCATCAATCTATCATACCAGAAATTTGCTGTAGAAAAATTAGCAACAGTATAAGATTTGCCACCAAATGATTTACCTGTTTTTGCTAAAATATAAGCAACCCTTGTTAACTCTGTTTTTCTTGGCTCCTCATAATATAATTCTCTTCCACGCTCATCTAATATAGTGCCTAAATCAACTTGCGATGCCGTATAAGGGGAACATTTTGCTCTTGTTCTAACCATATTAACATCTGCTGCCGCTGATGCTAAATCGTTTTTGTGCCAATATGCTTCAGCTCTTAACAAGTAAGTTTCAGCCAAACGAAATACATACCAATCGGAGTTACCTCCTTGATAAGGATATCTAATTTCATCCTCCACATATAACTTATAATGCGGCCAACCAAACCAAGTACGAATAGTGTCACCCCCACTTACTAGCAGAGATCCATCCGCTTTTCTAAGTTGAAGTCTTTGCCCATAATAAGGCGACTTACCTTTCAAAGTGCCCACATTATTATAGGTTAGCATGTTCATTTCCATCCAGTTTCTTGAAAGGGTATCATGTCTCAAATCTTTTGGATCATCCCAAATATAAACAGTAGCATATGGCGTTGCTCTGCAACGGCCAATACCACGACCATAATCTTTCATATGATCAAATTCAACTTGAGAATTAGTCATACCCACTTTACCATCTGGGGTTAAAATAATTCCTGAAGATGAAAAAGGCAATGCTTGACGCATACTGGTAGTACCATTTACGGTAGCAGACGGATCACCATATCGATCAATTACAGAAAATAAAACCTCCGTATTAGCTGAACTATATTTATTATTACGTCTGTGTAAGTCCCAAATAACATTTTTACTTGCAATACCTGCATCAACCCCGAAACGATTAGTCATTAACTTATAAGTGCCATTATTAATCACTGCACTTGATGAAGCAATTGCATCATCAAACAAACCTAATGCAAGATTCACCTTTGTCAACAAGTGACCAACAGCCGCCCTATTCACTTCCCCCTTATTGGATACCCAAGGTACATTAAGCATCGCAAAATCAAGATCAGCCTTTAATCGTTGTAAAATCACCTCACGCTTAACCGACGTAAAATCTAATTTTGCCGAACTAAGTTCCGTAAATGTAGTGGGTACATCTCCAAACTGATGCACGAGTCTATAGTATGCATATGCCCTAAAAAAATAGGCACGACCAAGTATAATATTTTTTTTGTCATCTGCTATCGTTTTTACACTAGCAATTCTTGAAGTAATGGTATTCGCCAAACGTATTATTAAATAGTTTCTTTCCCAAAAATAGCCAATTCTATTAAAGTCATTACTATTTAATTGTGCATCAGGCGTAATCAATATATCCATATTTACTGCTGGGCCAAACTTATCTGTTGTTCCTTCAACTGCCATTTCAGTAAAAATATTTTCTGTAATAATTGGTGCGCCATCCTCATAAAATTCTTGTCGAACATTTTTGGCAATACTCGCCAATGCAGCATTAAAACCTGACTCATCCTGAAGCGTATTTTCAGGAGAGTAAAAAGACAATGCCTTTGGTTCCAACCAATCTTTGTTGCAGGATTGACCAACAAACAATACCATACACATGGTAAATAGGTATTGTAAATATTTTATATTCAAATTTTTCATATCCAATGATTTGTATTTTAAATTAATGATTAAAATGTTAAGTTAATACCAAATGTACCGTATGATGGAGTGAAACCTTTATTTTCAGGATCGAAATACTCCCAAGAGGATACAACCAATGCATTTTGTATATTGAAATAAAACTTCAATGATTGGAATTTCATTTTCTCAATATATTTTTTAGGCATGTTGTAAGCAACACCGATATTATTTAATCTTACAAATGATGATTTTCTCCAAATATTAAATCCGATTCCTGAACCTATCGAAGACATCATTCTTCCATAATCATTAATTTGATTTTCTGGTGTCCAATAAGGTCTTTTATAAAACTGTGCACGATCATAAAAACGATCTGTGTTAGCAGCTTCATTAAATTGTGAAAGTTGTCCTAATCGGCCATATAGTTGGAAAGAAAGATCCCAATTTTTATAAAGCGTAAATTCATTTCTTAAATTGAATGATAGCTTAGCCGTAGTTCGACCCAAAAATACTTTATCATCCACTGTTAATTTACCATCCTTATTGACGTCCTCAAGTTTAAAATCACCAGGTGAAAACCCAAAGGATTTTGCAACATCGGCTTCATCGACACGCCAAACACCTAATACGTTAAAATCCCAAACCGTATTAATATCCTGTCTAATGAACCAACCATTTGCCCTATCATCCTTTTCCACATTTGTTACATTTCCAGTAGCATCAGTTACAGGAACTTCGCCATAAAGACTAATTATTTTATT
>DOMR01000017.1 GCA_003509845.1 Chitinophagaceae bacterium
ACTTCTTTGCCTTTCTGCGATTCGTATCAACCGAAATAGAAAAAACAAATACAAACCTAGGAATGTAAAAGTTCCCACAAATCCAAAAGCTTCTCCTAAGGAAGTAAATATAAAATCAGTATGTTGTGCGGGTACATATTTTCCTCTGGTTTGCGTCCCCTTTAAAAAACCTCTTCCCCAAAATCCCCCGGAACCAATGGCAATTTTACTTTGTTTCACATTATAGTCATCTGGCTTGCGCGCTGCTTTTTTATTAACAGCTGTTTTGTTAAAAGATTTTACATTTTGGCCACAATCATATTCTTTACCCATCATGCTATATATACGTGTGCTTTGATAACACTCTAATACGTTATTGAAAATATAAGGCACGACATATTTAATCGTCCCAAAACAAATCGCCCAAATAGATATAATGACTAGGATTGAATTTTTATTTCTTTTGAATTTTTTAATCAGATTGATAATAAATAATCCAGCTATGACAGAAATAATTATAGATAGTATGGTGGGATCTAATAACAAAGTAGCTATCACTAAGATGGCAAATGATAGCAACACCACTAAAATAATAGGAGGAAGCCCTTCTCTATACATGGCAAATATAAAAGCACTATATACTAATGCTAAGCCTAGCTCATGTTGCATCACAGATAAAATAGCAGGTAGTATAATCATGGCGCCTGCAATCAGGTGCGATTTTAATTTAGAAAAGTCGGTTTCGGGTTTTGAAATAAACTTAGCTAGTATTAATGCAGTAAATATTTTACATAATTCAGCAGGTTGTAAATTAAATCCGCCTGCAATGGGTATCCAGCTTTTAGATCCATTGATATCCTTTCCTAAAACAAAAGTAGCCAGCATTAACAATAGTCCTAAAACATACAAAACATTCGATAGTGCAGTAAATACTTTGCTATCCATGAGCAGGATAAAAACGGCAATGAAGGCGCAAAATATCGCAAAATAGATTTGCTTGCTATAATTGGTCTTCGCTGTTAAAAAAGAGTTGCTCCAATTTAAATTAGGGTTATACTCCACCATGAATATGCATAAAATACCAATAGCCACCATTATTACATATAATAATATTACCGCGAAGTCGGTTCCCTTTGAAAAATTATTATTGTTATAGTTTACCATTTTTTTTCGCTGTTGCTTTTTTCTTTTTTTCTAATGGGTCTATTGCAGTTTCCTTGTTCGCCTTGCTTGAAGGCAATGGTTTGTTTGGGGGTGTTACAGGGAGGGTATCTATTTTTTTTGGCGTGTCCAATGCTAGTTTCGTCGGTGCAATTTCAGATAACATTTCCATATCCCATACATCAGCGAGCTCATCATTGTTATACTCAAATGGGGTTAGCATTTCTGTTTTGTTATTACGAACATACCAGCTTTTAATGGCGGCAGGCATTAAGTCCACATTAGATAAATTTTCTGCTTTCAATTTACTTTCAGTGGTTAAAGTATCATTTAAATATTTTTCCATCATGAGCCCCGCAATAGGGCCCGCCCAAGTGGAACCATAACCCGCATTCTCTACCACTACGGCTACGGCAATTGTGGGATTTTCTTTTGGGGCAAAACAAACAAATAAGGAATGGTTTTTTCCGTGTGGGTTTTGGGCAGTTCCTGTTTTAGCGCAAAATTCATGCCCAGGCACTTTGATAAATGCAGCAGTTCCTATTACAGTTACATCATGCATGCCTTCTTTGATAACATCAAAATATTGTTTTGCAATTTTAGTTACTTCAATTTTAGTTCTATATTTTTCAAGCATCGCCTTATCATCTTCATCTTCATTTTCAATACTGTCCACAAAATGGGGCGTGTAATAAAATCCGGAATTCGCTAGGTAGGCCATTGCATTGGCTAATTGAAGTGGGGTTGCTGTCATTCGGTCCTGGCCAATACCCAAGGTTAACATGTAACAGCTGTTCCAGTATTTGGCACCGCCAAAATCTCGACTGTATTGTGCCGTATCGGGAATGTTAGCTCTATTTTCACTTGGTAAATCCACGCCTAACTTTTTTCCAAATCCAAATGCATTCATATATTCTTTCCATTTTAAATATCCTTTTTTTGCATTGTGGTATTGTGGGTTATCAATCGCCATTCTAAACACTTGCAAAAAGTATGAGTTACATGAATAAGCTAATGCTAGTTGTAAGTTAGCTGCATGACCAGGATTGTGGTGTTCACATTTACGCGGATCACCGCAAGCGCCATAAGAACCACGGCAATTATATCCATAATCGGGTGTGATTAAACCCTCGTCTAATGCAATCAAAGCACCCAAAGGTTTAAAAGTAGAGCCTGGTGGATATTGTCCTTTAATTGCTCGGTTGTATATGGGACGCGCGGTATCTAATAATAATCTACCAATTGTCTTACGACGTTGGTTTCCGGTTAATAAATTTGGATTATACCCTGGACTTGAGGCCATGGCAATAATGCCGCCTGTTTTTGGATTGATGGCAACTGCGCTTCCAATTTTATGTTGTAATAATTTTTCAGCTAATTGCTGTACTTCTACATCCATACTTGTAAAAATATTTCTGCCTGCAATAGCTAGGGTATCATAAATACCTTTTTCATAAGCACCTTGAATTTTTCCTTTATTGTCTCGCAAAAATCGCGTTACCCCTCTTTGCCCCATTAAAATAGGTTCATAAAATCGCTCTAGTCCGGTCATACCTGCATAATCACCCATTTCGTAACCTTCTGCGGCATGTTTTTGCAAAAAATTCACATCGACTTCGGCAACATATCCTAAAACATGCGCTGCAGTATTATATGGGTAGGATCGGATACTTCGTTCAGATAAAGTAAAACCAGGAAAGCGATATAGGTTTTCATTTAATTGCGCATAGGTTTCTGCAGATAAAAAAGGTTCAAACGCGCTTGCCTTAACCCTTGTGTTTTTTATAATTGCTTCAATAATTCTTTTTGAATACGTTGCTTTATCAATTTTTAAAATTTGACAAAGCATATTCGTGTCAACCCCTTTTGCTTCATTGGGTATGACCACTAAGTCATAACTAATGGTATTTTCAAGCATGGCCTTTTTTCGACGATCATAAATAATGCCACGATCCGGGTAAATAATTTTTCTATATATCGCGTTATTGTCTGCAGCTAATTTATATTTTGACGAAAAAATTTGCAAACTGATAAGTTGCACAATAAGAATAGTAAATATAATCCCAATAATAATTTGAATAATTCCACCCCTGTTTTGATTATATACGGACATGCACTATCTTTTTAGTTTTCGTCGATTCATTAAAAGTTCAACTAAAAAAATCAAAACCACACTCATGACACTTGTCGCTATTACTTTTCCTAAAAAGTATCCGAAGCTGCCAAATTGCAACCATTCTAACAGTACCAAATAAAAATGATGAATAAAAGTTAAAACAAATACATAAAATAAATAAGGTCCCCATCCCATGGTGCCGATACTCGGTTCTTTGTTAACCTCCTCGGATGCTTCTTGTGCTAATAATAAATTCAAGATACTTGGACGTACATATGCCATAAGTCCGCAAGCAGCAGCATGAAGGCCTGGTGTGTTTGAAAACAAGTCCAGAATAAAACCAATCAAAAAACCTAAAAAGGTAATGGTCAATCTACTTGTGCCAAAGGGCATCCACAAAATAAATATAAAATATAAATAGGGCGTAATGAATTGATGAATCGGGGGTACTTCTTTTAGGACGACTACTTGAACGAGTAGAAATAATATAAAACGGATACTATTTTTAATAAAACTATTCATTAGGTGTTTTATTTTTTTCTATCTCTAATTGCTCATTCATTCTTTTATTTTCAACCAAGTAGATCAATTCTAAATTATAAAAGTTAGTCGTAGATTTTAATTCCAAGGTCAAGAAATTACTAGCAGGATCAACCACCACTTTTGCAACACGGCCAATCATTAATTGTGCAGGGAAACTTGCTGAATAAGGACTCGTTAAAACTGAATCACCTATTTTAGGCGCAGCACTTTTTGAAATATTTTTCAACGTCAAAATATCAGGATTACTTCCATCCCATTCCACGGTACCAGCCACCTTATCGCGTTTTAACATGGCACTCACTTTGCTATTGCGATGAAGCAAGCTCATTATTTTACTGTAATTATCATTCACTTCAATCACAATACCCACAATACTTCCATCTGGGCTTATGGCAGCCATATCTTTTTTAACGCCCTGCAAGGCGCCACGTTCAATGGTGATATAATTTTTTTGCAGTGTAAATGTGTTGCCTACTACTTTTGCTGGGTAGTAATAAAACTTTCTAGTTTTTTCAAGACTGTCCTTGCGTAAGATTAATGTACCCGATTTTTTTGTAGTATCAAATGGAACAAAATTTTGTGCTAGTTGATTACGAAGCGCAACATTTTCAGCAGCCAATAAAGCGTTCGTTTTTTTTAAGCCAAAAAAATAAGACCAGTTGTTATATCTGGTATTGATATCGCCAATCACTTGATTGGTCATTCCGCCAAAAAATGTTTGGTGTGATTTGCTATAGGAAGACAACATCACTAATGATACAATTTGTAGTATCAAAAAAGTAAAAAAAGTGAAATTCTGTCTTATGAACCCAATGATATTCTTCAATGGTGATCGCCTTTATAAAAGTTGATTAAATAAATCTTTTATCTCATGATGAATGGGAATCGTTGGTAGTTCTTCAATGCAATACCTGTTCCACGCACCACACTTTTAAGTGGATCTTCTGCAATGTGCACAGGTAATTTAATTTTTGAACTCAAACGCTTATCCAAACCACGTAATAATGCACCACCGCCAGTTAAATACAAACCGCGACGATAAATATCTGCAGCTAATTCAGGAGGTGTTGTTTCCAACGCCTTCAAAATTGCTTCTTCTATTTTGAAAATACTTTTATCTAATGCTTCCGCAACTTCCTGGTAGCTGACCATAATTTGTTTTGGTATACCTGTTACTAAATCACGTCCATTTACTGGCATATCATCTGGTGGGCTATCTAAATCTTTTAATGCAGCACCTACATGAATTTTTATTTGTTCCGCAGTACGCTCGCCAATTAATAAACTATGATATCTTCTTAATGCTTCCATAATATCTGCAGTAAATTCATCACCTGCTATACGAATACTTTGATCACAAACAATTCCAGCTAATGCAATAACTGTTATACCAGTTGTACCACCTCCAATATCAATAATCATATTTCCAACAGGTTCTTCCACATCAATACCAATTCCTAGAGCGGCAGCCATCGGTTCGTGAATCATATATACTTCCTTTGCACCTGCTTGTTCCGCACTATCACGTACTGCTCTTTTTTCAACCTCGGTAATGGAAGATGGAATACATATAACCATTCTCCAACTTGGAGGAAATAAAGGTTTCTTTGGATAAATCATTTTCATCAACTCGCGAATCATTAATTCAGCAGCGTTGAAATCGGCAATTACGCCATCTTTTAACGGACGCACTGTTTTTATACTTTCATGCGTTTTTTCATGCATGAGCAATGCTTTTTTACCAACGCCTAAAACTTCCTTCATATTATTTCTGTTCAAAGCAATAATAGATGGTTCATTCACGACAACTTCATCATTGTGAATGATAAGGGTATTAGCAGTACCTAAGTCCATTGCTATTTCCTGTGTAAAAAAGTTAAATATGCCCATTGTAAATCGTTATTTGAATGATACTAGTTGATTGTAGCAAAATTCAACTAAAATTACCGAAATACAAAGCTTTTTACAAATGAATCAAAAAAGAATTTTCAAGTAAAAATTTATGGAAATTCAAACCCAATATCTTTCCTGAAATACATGCCATCAAAATGGATCTTAGACAATCCATTTTTTGCTTTTAAGACAGCATCTTGTAAGTTGGTTCCTTGTGCAGTGACTGCTAAAACACGACCACCACTTGTAACGATCTCACTTTCATGAAAGCTAGTACCAGCTTGAAATACATGGGTATCTGGTAGTGCTTTTGCTTGTTCAATACCAGTAATGATAAAATTATTTTTGTAAGCACCAGGATAACCACCACTCACTGCCATAACAGTCGCAAAACTTGCAGTATGGTATTCAATATTGACGTCTTCTAAAGTGCCATTATCGGCCGCTGCTAATAAACTCACTAAATCGGTTTGTAATCGGGGTAGAATTACTTCAGTTTCTGGGTCCCCTAGGCGGCAATTATATTCTATCACGTAGGGGTCGCCTCCTTGATTCATCAGCCCAAAGAATACGAAACCCTTATAAGTCATATTTTCTTTATGAATACCTTGAATGGTAGGTTTTATAATGCGTTCTTCCACTTTTTTCATAAACGTATCATCCATAAATGGAACTGGACTTACGCAACCCATTCCTCCTGTATTAAGTCCTGTATCGCCTTCGCCTATTCGTTTGTAGTCCTTTGCATGACCTATAATTTTGTAATTTTTCCCATCTGTTAATGCAAAAACACTGACTTCAATTCCAGTTAAAAATTCCTCAATGACTACTTTAGCGCTGGCATCCCCAAATTGTTTATTAAGGATCATTTCTTCAAAACTTTCAATGGCTTCTTTATGTGTAAGTGCAATAATGACGCCCTTTCCAGCGGCCAAGCCATCGGCTTTGAGTACCACGGGTAAGGTATGTTTAGCGATGTATTCCTTGCCTTGCTCATAGTTTTCAAGCGTAAATTCAGCATAACCTGCTGTTGGAATTTGGTGCCTTTGCATAAAGTGTTTGCTAAAAGCCTTACTTCCCTCCAATTGGGCAGCTTCTGCACTTGGCCCAATCACATTAATATGTCGGGTTGCGTCATCTTCCCCAAAAAAATCATAAATCCCTTTCACCAAGGGATCTTCTGGACCCACAATGATCATTTCAATATTATTGGTGAGTGCTGCAGTTTTTAAAGCATCAAAATCTCCCACTTTAATAGGCAAATTGGTACCAAACAACGCAGTACCAGGGTTTCCGGGGGCGATGAATAGTTGGTCACATTGGTGACTATTTGCTACTTTCCATGCCAAAGCATGTTCTCTACCACCTGCGCCAATTAATAAAATATTCATAATTCGTTTGATTGCACCACGAAAGTAAAATTTATTGAAGGGATTTTATTAATTTGAGACAATTAAATAACAAATTACTTATGTCAACAGCTTCGCTAAAACATCCAAAAGGCTTGTATGTCTTATTCGCTACTGAAATGTGGGAACGATTTAACTATTATGGCATGCGTGCTATTTTGGTATTGTTTTTAACCAAAGCATTGCTTTTTGACAAAGTATTTGCTTCCCAAGTGTATGGTAGTTATACGGGCTTGGTTTATTTGACGCCTTTGTTAGGGGGTTATATCGCTGATAGATACTGGGGAAATAACCGTTCCATTATCGCGGGGGGACTTGTTATGGCGATTGGTGAATTTATACTTTTTGGTTGCGGCAGTTTTTATGAAAATGCGGACTTATCCGCAATTTTATTTTATTCAGGTTTGGGTTGTATGATTGCGGGGAATGGTTTTTTTAAACCTAATATTTCAAGTTTGGTAGGTCAGTTGTATCGAAAAGGAGATAAAAGAATTGATTCTGCCTATACGATATTTTACATGGGCATTAACACCGGCGGTGCTTTGGGGCCCTTTGTTTGTGGTTTTTTTGGAGATACAGGCAATCCAGCTGATTTTAAGTGGGCTTTTTTCGCAGGCGGAGTAGCTATGTTAATTAGCGTGGTTACGCAATTATTATTTCAGAAAAAATATTTAAAAGATCCAGACGGTAATGCACTAGGAGAAGCGCCAGCTGATGCA
>DOMR01000198.1:0-2165 GCA_003509845.1 Chitinophagaceae bacterium
TCCACTTCGGTAAAAGTGCGTGCCATTGGTTTTTCAACAAACACATGCTTACCCAAACCCAATGCCATCATAGTGATTGCAAAGTGGGAATGATCGGGAACGCCAATGCTGACTGCTTCAATTTGACTTCCCATTTTATCAAACATTTGACGGAAGTCCTGAAAGCGCGGAACATTTGGGAACATTTTTAATACTTCAAGCGTTTGAGGACCGCCCATATCAGTATCACAAAATGCAACAAAATTTGCCAATCCTGATTCATGGAATTTCATAAGGTCATTCGCCCCTTGATTACCAATACCAATACAAGCAAGGTTTACTTTTTCGCCAGCTTTTAACCCTGTAGAAGCCTTCGTTAAAATTGTAGGGAAAGCGGAGGCCGCTGAAATAAGCGCCGAATTTTTTAAAAACGAACGCCTTGAATTTGATTTCAATGTCATTTATTTAAATATTATTAATTATAATTAACCTTTTAAAAATAACGCTTTTTTTAAAATAAACCTGTGGATTATGATAAAGCTTATTCAATAAAGAGGGGGTAGACATGGAAACTTAATTTTAATTGGTTAACTTCAAAACTACAAATCGCGACCTTATGAGAATTACATTAAAAACATTACTTTTTTTATTAATAAGCGTTACCGGCCAAGCCCAGCAAAAATCAAGCACGCCCAATATTGTATTGATTTTTATGGATGATATGGGCTATGGTGATTTATCTTGTTATGGAGCACTGGACATTCATACGCCCAATATTGATCGGTTGGCTAGTGAAGGAATCAGGTTCACTAATTTCTTATCAAGTCAGGCGGTGTGTAGTGCTTCAAGGGCCTCCATTATGACAGGATGTTATGCCAATAGGGTGGGTATTAGTGGCGCCCTATTCCCAGGAAGTAAAGTGGGGCTTGCCTCGGAAGAAATGACGATGGCAGAATTATTAAAACAAAAAAATTACGCTACTGGGATCTATGGCAAATGGCATTTGGGAGATGCCAAACAATTTTTACCATTGCAACAAGGATTTGATGAGTATTTGGGCATTCCTTATTCAAATGATATGTGGCCTGTAACCTATGATGGAAAACCTGCAGACAGTTCAAGTAGTAAATCAAAAGTGCCGCAATTGCCATTAATAAAAAACAATGACAAATGGATGGAGATAAGAACATTGGAAGATCAATCTACCTTAACGGAAAGATATACAACTGCCGCAGAAGCTTTTATTAAAAAAAATAAAAACAAACCCTTCTTCTTATACTTGCCGCATTCCATGCCACATGTACCCATTAATGCATCGCCTGCGTTTAGAGGAAAAAGTAAACAAGGATTATATGGGGATGTAATTCAAGAAATTGATGCATCGGTTGGTCGCATCTTAAAAACAATAAAAGAAAACGGACTTGATAATAATACCATTGTCATTTTTACAAGCGACAATGGGCCATGGATTAATTATGGGAATCATGCAGGATCTACTGGCGGATTAAGAGAAGGCAAGGGCACTTCATTTGAAGGGGGACAACGTGTACCAGGTATTATAAGATGGAAGGGAACTATACAGCCCAATATTGTTAGCAATCAATTGGCTTCTACCATTGATTTATTTCCAACCATTGCTGCAATTACAAAAGCATCCTTGCCAAATAAAAAAATTGATGGGGTAAGTATTCTACCCATTTTACAAGGAGATAAAAATGCAACACCTCGAAAAAACTTTTTATACTATTATCGTAAAAATTCATTGGAGGCCGTGCGTATTGATAATTGGAAATTGGTTTTTGCACATCCAGCGCGCTCCTATTTAAATCAGTTGCCAGGAATGAATGGCTATCCGGGTATTACGAATGAAAATAACCCCACTTCATTGGCATTGTATGACTTAAGAAGGGATCCCGGCGAAAACTATGATGTGAAAGAAATGAATCCTGACATTGTAAAAAAACTACAGGCGCTTGCCGAAGAAGCCCGTGCTGACTTAGGAGATGACTTACAGAAGCGCACCGGAGCCAATAACAGAGTCGCAGGAAAAATTGATAATTAAATTCGTATCTTTGCGCTAAAATAAAAAATATTATGAGTGAAAATGTAGTTATAAGTATTTGGATCCTTTCTGCGATTTATTGTTTGTACAAATTATATCAGAGAGCAAAAGCAACTTCATTAGA
>DOMR01000198.1:2271-3808 GCA_003509845.1 Chitinophagaceae bacterium
ATTTACAAAGAGGCAGAGGAAGCAAGAAGAAGATCACAGAAATAATAAAGCTTTGAAGCTTTACGAAAAATTATTTTCAAAGTAAGTTTTGCCTATTAAAAAGGGGTCCCGATAGATCGGGACCCCTTTTTATTTTTTAGCCTAAGCTACTTTCTTATTGCACCAACTTCAATTCATCTACAATATGTTTCGCACCACCTAATTTGTCAATGCACCATAAAACATAACGCACATCTACACAAATAGTACGATTCAATTCTGAATCAAAAGCAATCTTATGACTTAGTGCTTCATAGTTACCATCAAAAGCCAGGCCGATTAAATTTCCATTAGCATCTAATACAGGTGAACCTGAATTACCACCGGTGATATCATTCGTTGTAATAAATGAAACAACCACATCGCCAATTTTTTTATCTGCATATGGACCAAAATCTTTTGCTTTATATAAATCTAAGAATTTGCTTGGCAAATCAAATTCATAATCACCTTTCACATACTTAGACGCAACACCACTTAGCGTACAATAAAAATCATACTTAACAGCATCTTTTGGATTGTAACTTTTAATATTACCATAGGAAACGCGCATGGTAAAATTAGCATCAGGATAAGTGCTATTCATTTTTGTTGGATTCATTTCGAACAAACCTTTCAAATACAAACGACCTAAATCAGAAGTTTTATTCATAAACGCCGCGTATTTAGGCGTTACTGTTGATGTATAATTTACGATGAATGATTTAGCAGCATTAAATGCTGGATCATTTTTTAAAGCTTCTATACTTGGTTTATCCGTAAAGGCTTTCCATTTAGTATCATCAAAAGCCATGGTGTTTGCAAAAACATCTGCAGCAAATAATTTGTATGGATTTTGATCTATATCATTATAATTTTTAAATAAATCTTCATAAAAGCCTTTAGGGTGCTGGCTTTTATCAACATCGCCATAAAACATGGCAACTGCTGAAGCTAAAATACTTTGGTCACTTTTTTTATTTTCATCCGCTAAGAATGCTTTTCTTGATTTAGTTGCAGCTTCCATTGCTTTACTAATATCATCTGCTTTTACATTCGGATTAGACAACATAGCTTCTACACTTAACCAACTACTTGCATAAGCCATTAACGGGCTACCCATAATTCCTTCATTAATATATTGACGATGCTTTGCATACGGCGTCCAGCTTGCATAGCTTGATGCGTAATCATTAAAAATATTTTCATAAGCAGGCTTGCCCTTAGCCCAATCATTAAAACTTGCTTCCACTTTTTGTTTTTGGCCGTAGGTGTCAAACTTTAATAATTGCTTTGTTTCACCATCAAAAAATTTCCAGTAGTTAGCAATGCTCGCGTAATTACTTGCTAATTGTAATTTGACTGCTGCACTTTTTTTCATTTCAGCAAACATAAATTTTAAACGCATGTCACGCAATTTCACTAAGGTTGGACTGGTGATGTCTGTCGCTAATTTTACACCGAAAGAAGTTTCATATCTATTGGTGCCACCTGGATAACCATAAATCATACTATAGTC
>DOMR01000175.1:0-4718 GCA_003509845.1 Chitinophagaceae bacterium
GATATTGCGAATTGCATTTCTGTCCCCGGTTAGAATTAAAAAGTTTGCACCCACTTTTACCCCATTCACGCCAACTGGCTCTTTCACATTTGGGTTATTGTCAACATGAAACTCTTGTGGTATCACATCAATAATTTGATCCCCAGCTGGAATAAATGTTTTGCGTTGGTTGTTGATTAATTGCTCAATTTCCCAAGGTTGAATTTCGTTCTCCGCATCCTGACGAACCATGTCACCCCTTGTTTGTAAACTTTTAATATGATGACCTGCAATACCTACAAATACTTCATTGATTTCTAAATCAGGATTGCTTAATTGACAATTTTGAAGTGCTTGTTGAATTGCTTTAATGGTTTGATCAATGTTTAACACTTGACCATGTTGTACCCCATTACTGTTGGCACGGCCAAAGCCCAAGATCTCTAATTTGCCAAACTCATTTTTTCTGCCAGCTATAGCCGCAATCTTTGTGGTACCAATATCTAGACCCACAATGATGGGCGAATCATTTTGACTCATTTTTATGTATTTTAGTTGTTAGTTGTTGTTGTTGTTCTTAGAAGTGATCTTTGTTGGCATTAAAGCCTTCGCTGATTTCTTCTTATTAATGAACGATTTATTGTTTAGTTTATTGTCTTTTTTCTTGATTTGTTTGTTGATTTTTACTGGAGTGCTTTTTTTATTTGCAACCACTTTAACTGCGGGCTTATTAGCCAGTTTATTTTCAACTATTTTGGCCTCTTTTTTGATAACAATGGGCACCACTTTCTTCAAAGTATCTTTGATGATTGTCGCTGTCGCAGTATCCATACTCGAAACCCCATTCTCCATAGTAGCTAATGCCGAATTTTGAAATGGCATCATGCCTGGCGCATATTGAATAGGCTCCATCCCCTTTTTTAGGGCAACAATTTGTCCGTCAAATCTGCAATCCAATACCTGATAGGCATTGATCCCACTTTGTACCCACACTTTTTTATAGAAAGTATATAAGCGATTTAATTTATCCGCCAAATTATCCACCGACCCTATTAAAACGGTATGATCCCCTAAACTAGGCACCATTTGAAAATCACCGTTGGATCCAATATTTACTTGTGCAATTTGCGCAGTAAAAAAGCTATCCGTTTTAATTGTATTTGAAAAAAAGAGTACTTCCTTTAGTAGCAAACTATCTGGCGCTGATAAATTATCTTGATCGGTTGGGAAACCTGTAAAAACGGGCAAACGCAGCACGGTAAGCTGTTTTAAAGGTAAGCGCCAACCTTGATCATCTATATAAAAAGAACTTCCCGAAACTGTAAAAACACGTGCAATCGGAATTCTTTGTTGGATTTTAACTTCTAATAATTGTTGGTTATTAATAAACAATTCTGCATTTTTTATCCACCTTATTTTTTCCAAGTCCTGTTCAATCGATGTTAAATTTATGCGTTCAACAATGGTACCTTTGACAACCCCTTGGTCTTTTAAAATTTGGGTGATTTCATTTTCATCCATGAATAAGGCCTTGGTCGTTTCGCCTACCAATTCTACTTGTATTTGCGATAATTTTTTAGCTACTTTGGCTTTCCAAGCAATCACAAATAAAAATATAAGTGCTGCACCGGCAATGCTCCACAAAATTTTAATCAATATGTTTTGCCATTGCTTCATTTGGTAGATATAAGAAGGTCTTTAATAGTATTGATACAAACATCTATATCTCCAGCGCCTGCCATCACAATTAGCTTATCAGGTGTGGTTGCTGCCCATGCCAACAATGCTTCTTTTGACATTACTTGTTTTTTTGAAATACTCATTTTCTCAACCAACATATCACTCGTAACGCCGGGGATGGGTAATTCCCTTGCTGGATAAATAGGTAATAAAATAACTTCATCTGCTTTATCCAATGTTTCAACAAAGCCCTCACATTGATCCTGCGTGCGGCTATATAAGTGTGGTTGAAAAACCAAAACCATCTTTTCGCCAGGATAAATACTTCTCACACCAGCTATTAATGCATTTAATTCTTCTGGATGATGCGCATAATCGTCAATCAAAACCTTATTCGCTGTTTTAACCTTATACTCAAAACGACGCTTAACACCTTTAAAATCCGCAATCGCTAACTTGATTTTATTTTCATCAATACCCAAGGTTAGCGCAATTGCAATTGCGGCTGTTGCATTTTCAACATTGTGCAAGCCCCCCATATTCAAAACCACTTCCTTCAAAACACCCCCTGGATGCACTAAATCAAAAATATAAGAACCATCCACCACTTTTAAATTTTGTGTATGGTACGATGCATCGTTTTTATCATACCCATAAGTTTGGATTGTTTTATTGTCTGCATTGGTCACCACCGTTGTTCCCATTTTTTGAATCAATGTGCCCCCTGGCTTAATCTTATCCGCATATTGCCCAAATGCTTTCAATACCTCTTCCGCGGTGCCATAAATATCTAAATGATCTGGATCCACTGCAGTAATGACCGCAATATTTGGCGACAATTTTAAAAAACTACGATCGTATTCATCCGCTTCTACAACCACAACATTTTTTTCATGGCTCCAAAAGTTAGTATTGTAATTGGAAGCAATACCACCTAAAAATGCATTACAGCCATATTCAGTATGTCTTAAAATGTGGGCAGTCATTGAAGTGGTCGTAGTTTTTCCATGGGTGCCAGCAATACCTATGGTGAAAGCATTTTCAGTCACCCATTGTAAAACATCACTGCGCTTAACTACATTATAACCATGATCTCTGTAATAATTTAATTCCCCATGATCCGCAGGAATGGCAGGTGTATAAACAACAACAGTAGCTGCTTTGTCCATTTGATTTAAATCATCTTCAAAGTGAATTTGTATCCCTTCCTTCACTAAATCATCCGTCAATAAAGTGGGTGTTTTATCATAACCAGAAACATGCACGCCCTGTGTGTTAAAATACCTAGCTAAGGCACTCATACCAATACCCCCAATTCCAATGAAATAGATGTTTTTTATATTCGTTAGTGGATTTATTATTTGCGTATTCATTATTAGATCATTAATTATTACTATTTCTTTACTGATTTTTAAATATGTTGTAGTATTTGTTCTGCAATCACTTGATCTGCATTTGTAAATGCATATGCTTTTATTTTTTCTTCCATCAATTGCCTACTTTGATCATCCTGTATCAAACTTTGTAATAAAGGAATCAGATGTTGATTCACGTCATTGTCTTTGACCATTTTCGCAGCACCATTGTCCACGAGTGCCAAAGCATTATAGGTTTGGTGATCCTCTGCTGCATGTGGATAGGGTACAAAAATGGCCGCTTTACCTGTGATTGAAATTTCAGCCACCGCCATCGCACCCGATCTGCTTACCACAATATCTGCAGCAGTATATGCGGCGCTCATATCATCAATAAAGGAACTCACATAAACATTGGCATAATCATTTGCTGCAGTTACATAAGCCGCAGCATTCGGTTTACCAGTTTGCCAAATCAACTGTATGTTAGCTTCTAAAAATGCGGCCAAATTACTTTGGATGGCTTTATTAATGGAGCTTGCGCCCAAACTTCCGCCTACGATTAATACCGTTTTTTTATTGGGCATTAAACCAAAATGCAACACTGCATTATTTTTACTATAGGGAGTATTGATAATATTTTGTCTCACTGGATTGCCTGTTACCAATATTTTATCAGCAGGGAAAAATGACTCCATCCCTTTTGTTCCTGTGAATATTTGTGTAGCATCAGCACCTAACCATTGATTTGCTTTACCCGCAAATGCGTTTGACTCGTGAATAAATGTAGGTATTGATTTTGTTTGCGCTTGTTTCAAAACGGGAAAGCTAGAATAGCCACCCACACCAAAAACGGCATTGGGTTTGAAATTTTTTATAATCGCCTTCACTTGAAAATAACTCTTCAATAATTTCCAAGGCAAGGATAAGTTTTTTAATAGATTAGTTCTGTTAAATCCTACAATAGTGATGCCTATAATCTCATACCCTGATTGTGGCACTTTCTCCATTTCCATTTTACCCAGTGCACCCACAAATAAAATAGCCGCATCTGGTTGTATTTTCTGTATCGCTTGCGCTACCGCTATCGCAGGGAAAATATGCCCTCCGGTTCCACCACCAGCGATGATGATTCGTATTTTTTTATATTGCGGACTTAACGCCATTGCTTATCTCCGTGTTTTCGTCAGGTAATTCAATTTCAGTTTCTACTGGCGCTTTCCCTTCCATTTGTTCCACATTTCGTGCGACACTTAATATCAATCCAATAGCGCAACAAGTAAATATAAACGAGCTTCCACCCATACTTACTAATGGCAATGTCACCCCTGTCACTGGAACAATATTGACATTCACTGCCATATTTGCAATGGCTTGAATGATTAATGTAAAACTCAACCCGAGTGCTAAAAAAGCACCAAAAGCATAAGGACATCTTCTAAAAATTCGAATACATCTAAATAAAAAAATCAAATAAATAAAGATGATAAATGCGCCGCCAATTAATCCATACTCTTCAATAATAACCGCATATATAAAATCATTATACGCTTGCGGTAAAAAATTTCTTTGCCGACTATTGCCAGGACCAAGTCCGAAAAAGATACCTCCATTAGCAATAGCTATCTTTGCTTGTTGTACTTGGTAAGGCACTTCCTTTTCATTAGCGTACATAAAATCCTGCACCCGGTTTACCCAAGTGCC
>DOMR01000175.1:4830-5255 GCA_003509845.1 Chitinophagaceae bacterium
GGAATCATCGCAACCAAAATGGTCAATAAAATATGCTTGAAATTCACCCTACCTATAAACATCAGCAACAATGAAGTAGCCCCCGTTAATAAGGCATTAGATAAATTTGCTGGCATGATTAATCCGCAAATAATGAATACAGGAATAATAATAGGTAAAAATCCTTTCTTGAAATCCTTAATAACTTCCTGCTTTTTACTTAACACCTTTGATATATACATAAACAAAGCAAGCTTTGCCACATCGCTACTTTGTATGGTCAAATTAATAATGGGTAATTTAATCCATCTGCTTCCGTCATTTATTTTTGCACCAAAAAATAAAGTATAAATTAATAATGGGATTGACAACATGAATAATATGGTTGCAATTCTTGAAAACACCGTATAATTGATCCGGTGCAAGCCAAAAATTACCAGCAAACC
>DOMR01000175.1:5341-6969 GCA_003509845.1 Chitinophagaceae bacterium
GCCAAAGAACCTGTTGCACTATACACGACCAGTATAGATATCAATGATAATACAATGACTAACCCCCATATGTATTTATCACCCCTTGTTCTTTGGTCCAAATGTTCCTTCATGCCTCCAATCGAAGGCATTTGTGAAAATAATTTATCCGTGGTCTCGTTGAACATGCTTATAATTCTTTAACTGACGCTTTAAATTGAACACCTCTATCCTCATAGTTTTTAAATAAGTCAAAACTTGCACATGCCGGGCTTAACAAAACAACATCTCCTTTTTCAGCTAACTTAAAAGCTGCAGTCACTGCTTTTTTTGCAGAATCTGCTTCTACAATCGAAGCTACTTTGTCTCCAAAAAAGTCAATGATCTTTTTGTTGTCGGTACCCATGCAAATAATTGCCTTTACTTTTTCTTTCACTAATTCAGCAATTAATTCATAGTCGTTCCCTTTATCCACACCGCCTAAAATTAGCACAGTGGATTTTTGCATGCTCTCTAATGCATACCAGGTACTGTTTACATTGGTTGCTTTACTGTCATTTACAAAGTCAACACCACGAACAGTTGCCACAAATTCCATGCGGTGTTCAAGGCTATGAAAATTACTTACGGCTTCGCGGATTTTTTCTTTGCGAATTCCCAAAGTAGTTGCAGCAATGCTTGCTGCCATTGTATTATAAGCATTATGCTTGCCTTTTAATGCAAAATCATAAATACTCATCGACACGCGTTCTTCTTGGATTTTCAACATCATTTGGTCGTTTTTGATGTAGCCTCCTTTTTTTACTTCTTGTTTCATAGAAAATGGTAATGGGTTAGTATTAGTAGTTAGTAGTTCTAAATGTTTAACAATGACTTCGTCGTCAATGCAGTAAATAAAATAATCCTGTGCAGTTTGATTTTCAATAATTCGAAACTTGCTTTTAATATAGTTTTCGAATTTGTACTCGTATCTGTCTAAATGATCTTCTGTGATATTTAATAAAATAGCGATATCAGGTTTGAAATGTATGATATCATCTAATTGAAATGAGCTTACTTCAATAATGTATAAGGATTTAGGCGCAACAGCGATTTGTCTCGCAAATGAAAATCCAATATTACCCACCATGGCTACATCATCATTCACCAATTGACAAATATGATATAATAATGAAGTGGCAGTGCTCTTCCCATTGCTACCAGTGATGGCTGCAATTTTACTAAAGCCTTTATATCTATATCCAAATTCAATTTCACTAATTACAGGAATACCTTTGGCTCTGATCGCCTTCACCATTTCATTTTTTTCAGGGATACCCGGGCTTTTCATTACCTCGTCCGCATTTAAAATTTGATCAACACTATGCTTTCCAGACTCAAAAGCAATACCATTGTCCTCCAACTCTTTTTGGAAATTAGCTTTAATGGCGCTTCCATCAGATACAAATACTTCATAGCCTTTTTGCTTGGCTAATAAAGCAGTACCTATTCCGCTTTCCCCTGCACCTAATATTACTAATCTTTTAGACAATGTATTATCTTGTTTTTAATGTTAAGATGGAAGCAATCACTAATAAAATGGTAATGATCCAGAAACGAACTGCAATCTTACTTTCATGAAAACCCTTCTTTTGGTAATGATGGTGCAG
>DOMR01000118.1 GCA_003509845.1 Chitinophagaceae bacterium
AAAACATATATCACAGTTCCTAATAAACAAATGGTAGATACCATTGTTGATAATATTAGTTGCAGAACAGAACGTAAAATAGAAATGGATTTGCAAATAAGTGTCAATACTTCTGCAGATGCCTTGACTAATTTCGCTTCCTTTATGCGTTCCGAAATCGCCAAACACCATCCGATTATTAGTAGTTCGGTTTTTGTATCTGATGCAGGGAAGCAATTTCATACCATCCACATTGAATGTTTTATTTCAATGGAAACCGATTTGAATATTTTTCAGGAATTGCGTGAAAATTTAAATTTGAAAGCGGTGGAATATGCAAATGCACATCAAATTAAATTTTCAGAAAAAGGGTAGTAGTAAATGCGATCCGAATTTTCGTAAAGTGGAATAAGAAATTTACAATTAGTAGGTTGTTATAAATTTTCTTTTAATGTAATCAAGAAGCTTTTTAGGTTTTTTAAACTATTTAACACAGCTATATTTTTTTCCGCTTTTTCTTTATTGTTTTTTAAATAAGTTTTAGCGCCATCAATGGAATATTTTTTTTCACGAAGTAGAAAATGAATTTGTTTTAATAATTCAATATCCTGTACACGGAATAAACGATCTCCTTTGCGCGTTTTGCGCGGTTGAATTTGTTTGAATTCTTTTTCCCAATATCTAATCAATGAAGTATTTACATTAAACCAATGAGCTACTTCTCCAATGGGGTAGTATAATTTCTTTTCCAATATCTCTGCCGAGGGTATGTTTACTTTTCCCATTTCTGCATCCATGGAGGCAAATGATTTTCGACCTCTTTTTTGAATAGTAGCACTTGTATTTAAATGTTGTGCCGATCTTGATACAAGTGGTAAGTCATCTTCAGCTACTTGATTTACAATGGGTGCTGAATAAGATGTAACAGTGGCTGGCTTTACAATTGGCTTTGTATGCTTGTTTGATTTAATGGACTTGGGTGCTGCAATATGAACAGTGCTGCTCATATCATTTCCAAATAAGTCCAATTGCTGTAAATCTCTTGCCATAGTTCAAAGTTAGGGTTCTATTTAATTGAACTAGTCCTTCTAAATGATTGGTGGATAAATTGTTAAGTAATCTGTACTTTTGCTTATGCGCCTGTTTATCCTTACTGAATCTGACTTTGACATTCCTGCACTAGTTATTTATCAAAAAATAGTGGATATAATTGTTGCTGGAAATGCATCAGCGCAAATACATTTTTATATTGTTGGGGACCATATTCCGCCCCATTTTCAGGAGGTATATACGGCCAACGAAAGCAATGTAACCATCATTAAAACCAGGGAGGCGCAGCAATTAGTTAGTCAAGTAACCAATGCCATGGTGGTGCATTTTGGTGCTACTTTAAAAGGAAGTGAATCTTTCCCGCATTATTTCATCCCCTTAACTTACCCAAACATTGATAAAACAGGCTCCTTTTTAAATAATATCCGTCAACAACACCAATTCAATAAATTTATAAAAAAAGCGGCAGGTGTATTTTATGTAAACCAATGGGCAGAAGCTTTTTTTAGCAGCCGCAACAAAAAAGAGGGTTCAAATTTTCAACATGCTGTTTTGCCTGGGGTAGTTCCTCCACAATACGATTGGCTTATTTTATCTGAAACGAAATCAGATTTGACGCAGGGGTCAAATTATTTTTTATGTTTTATGCAATCCGAAAATTTTGTTGCCACTTTAAAAGAGTTCTCCCATTTTAAAAAATGGCAACAAACTACAATGGCCATGGTTTTTGTTTTTGATACCTATACCCAATGTGCAATCGCGGATGATTTATTAAAAGGTTATAAATACAAAGAGTCTATTTTTATTAAATGCATTCATGAAGTAAAGATGGAATGGATTGCAGCATCCTATGCTATTTTTTGGGGGCATATTAATTTTAACAAAACCTGCTGGATACAATGGGCCATTCATTATGATGTGCCTCATTTAATAGATGAAAAAAACAATATCCCTGAATCCTGGTTAAGGGCTGGTGAAGTATTTTCATTTGATATATCCACCTCCTTATCAGATCATTTTAAATTATATTATAGGGATGAAGTGTATCGCCAAGCTCGTGCCAATATGGGATCAGAGTGGTTGTCTAATTTAGAAATGATTGCCCCAGCAAATGGGAGTGTTAAAATTCCGGTTGACTTAAAACCTTAGCGTGTATCTTATGCAATAAAATAGTATTTTTGCGTTACAAAATTACATTATGCATCAATCAACTATTAATGTTCTGATAGATTTAGACGAACAAAAAATTCCGCAAAATATTAAGTGGTCCGCCTCCGATAGCACTGCCAATGAAACACAAGAAGCTAGAGCGATGATGCTTACTTTATGGGATCCTACTGATAAAACCGCTTTGCGTATTGATTTATGGACAAAGGATATGATGGTGGATGAGATGGCCGATTTTTTTTACCAGAACTTAATGGGTATGGGTGAAACCTATTTAAGAGCAACACAGGATCAAGCAATTGCAAATGATTTTAAAGAATTTGCGTATTCGTTTTATAAAAAATTTAGTGCAAGTCAAATAGCAGAAAATAAATAAATAATCAAGTTATGAGTTTAGAAATTGAAGTGATGTCCTTGATGAAGGATGCAATGAAAAATAAGGATGAAGCAATGTTAAGAGGCTTAAGAGCGATCAAAGCAGAAATTATAAAAGCAAAAACTGATCCCGGAGCCAATGGTGAAATATCGGCGGATACCGAATTAAAGTTGTTGCAAAAATTAGTAAAGCAACGTAAGGATTCTTTATCCATTTATGAACAACAAAATAGACCCGATTTGGCAGTTAAAGAATCAGAAGAAATTGCCATCATTGAAAAGTTTTTACCTGCGCAAATGAGTGAGGAGGCTGTGAAAGCCGCTGTGCAAGCTATTATTAGCGAAGTAGGTGCTTCAGGTCCGCAGGATTTAGGAAAGGTAATGGGTGTGGCAACCAAACAACTTGCGGGGCAAGCGGATGGTAAAGTAATTTCAGCGATTACTAAATCACTTCTTACTGCATAATATATGTGGATAGATATTTTAACAGGCACCCTACTTATTGTTGCAATTTTGCAAGGTATTCGTAATGGATTCATTAAAGCCCTGCTTTCCTTTTTTTCCTTCTTCATTGGACTAATCGTAGCCTATCAACTAGCAGGTTGGGTTGCGAGACAACTAAAAGAATATACAAAAATTGAAAGCCATTGGTTGCCTTTCATTTCATTTATCATTGTTTTGTTAGCGGTGTTATTTTTAATCAGATGGGTTTCAGGTTTATTGCAGCAAACTGCAGAAGTTTTAATGCTAGGTTGGTTGAATAAATTATTGGGCATTGTACTATATGGCTTTATTTATTTTACAATTTGGAGCGCCTTGGTCTATTTTTTACAAATTTTAGGGGTACTGGAAGCTGTAAAAATGAAAGATGCTTATAGCTATTCTTATTTACAAAAGTGGTGGCCCTATTGTACAGATAAAATGAGTCAATGGCTGCCCTTCATCAAAACAACCATTGCCACTTTCCCAAATCCATTTAAGTAAGCTTTCACTAACTGATTGACAGTTACCGGTTTTATCATCGTTTGCGCAGTTTTTTAGCCGTTATGATTTC
>DOMR01000007.1 GCA_003509845.1 Chitinophagaceae bacterium
CCGAGAGCTATAACACAGTTCCAGGAAACCCTGGCGCACCAACGACTGTTCTTGGTGTGTTTTTTCCTGGAGGTCCAATCGGATCAGCTGCGCCATATGTTCCAGAAACTTCAATAAATTATTGGGATTATCCTGATAATGTAGGAAGTGGTCCAGGGATTTCTCCAGGTGCACCAGCAGGATATCCAGTAACTGTCCCAAGCGGCGGATATATAGTGGTGAAGATTGAATAATTAAATCTTTTATAGTATAATAGAATGTAGCAATTGGAGTTTGTTATGCCATCTTTTTCGAAATATATGCGCGAATTACCGCAATTTAATGTGGTAGAAAACTACTTCACACCTGAAGAAGTTGATAGAATTAACGACTTAGAAGAATTACAAGAATTTACTGAAGGTAAAGTCGGCTTCGATAAATCAGGAACAACACATAAAGAAACTAGAGATAGTCATATTTCTTGGTTATTTTTAAACAATGATTCTCGTTGGATTTTTGATAAATTTAATTGGCTTACTGCCCAAGTAAATCATTCTCACTTCATGCAAAATATTGATGGATTTGAAGCATTTCAGTATACAAAATATTCGAAGAATCAGCATTATACTTGGCATTTTGATTACGAGCCAAGATTTAATAAATTTGAAAGAAAGATCAGTGCTGTTGTAATATTGACTGATCCGAAAAAATATACTGGGGGTGAGCTAGAAATAGTTACCAATGGTAATATCGAAAAGCCGCAAATATTAAAACCAAATATTGGAACAGTAGTGTTTTTTGCATCTTGGATGCCGCATAGAGTTGCACCTGTTAAGTCTGGTGTTAGAAAATCTTTAGTCGCATGGGTTATGGGTGAAAGATCATGTTAAATAATCTTGTTAGAATTTTTAAAAATGAAATTATTGAATTTTACTGTCACCCAAATTATGCTGAAATATTTCCTGAACCAAAACCTGCAATTAAATATCTACCAGATTGGTTTAAAAGAATTCCTCCAGTCAATGAAAATGTGCAAGATCCCGCATTTGGTGGTCCAGCACTAACAGCAAAAAAATGTTTTCCTTTAATTGATGCTATGTCTTTAGGATATACTATTCCATTATGCGGAGACTTGCATGTTAAAGTGGACAATGATATGACGGAAATGAAAGTTCATAATCCACCCGAAATCAAGCTTGCAGAATTTCATAGCTCATCGCAACTTGGCGATTCATTGGCGCCAAGATATCCATTGAATGCAATTAAATTTGTTAATTATTGGGTAGTTAAGACTGCGCCAGGATGGTCAACGTTGTTTATACCGCCAATTAATCATATAGATCAACCATTTACCTGTTTAGGTGGATTGGTTGATACAGATCGATATCCAAAAGAAGTTAATTTTCCAGCTATTTGGAACACGCCTGGATTTGATGGTTGTATTCCAGCTGGGACGCCATTGGTGACGGCGATACCAATTAAACGAAACGCTTTTGATAAAAAACCTAAAGTTAGAAAAATGTCTAACTCAGAATTTAAACAAATAGAAAAAATAAGAAAACAACAAATGTCTAGAAAACATGTATATACGCAAGAATTAAGAGAAAAAAAATGAGTATTTTTAATTTTTTTAAAAAAAATAAACCCACTAAAGAAAATTCTTCTGTTTATAATGTAGAGGATGAGATTAATGCTGTATCAAACAGCACTGAAGATTCATACTCAAACCAAACCAAGAATCAAATAGAATTCGTCGATTCTTCAAAATTAATTTTTTCTTCTATACCAATTCAAAGAGCAAAAGATGTTCCATTAAATGGGAAAAAACATGCAGAAAAATTTCAAAAAAAATTCACATTCCCACTATGCCCTGGCATGTATGATTATTCTGAATTAGGGTATATTGTATCAAGTTGGTCGGATTATCATTTTAAAGCAAATAAAGCTGGCGTTGCATGTGTTGCTGGTGGTGGCAAGAAAAAATCGCCATTTTCGCAACCAGTTCAAATGGATGGAACTTTAGTTGAAGGTATCTTTAATGTTCAAGATGACATACCGTTAAAACCATTTAACGTAATTTCGCCATGGAAAATTTTTACTTATGATAAGAATATATCTGCTTTGATTATTCCAGCATGGTTTCATTCTGATCCAGATTTCTTAGACAATTTTTATGTATTCCCTGGAATTGTTGATTATAAATCATTTAATGCTATGAACTTAATTCTTGCACCGAAACGCAAAATGCAATATACGATCAAAGCTGGAGATCCTATATTACAAGTTATACCTTTTTACAATAAAGAAATTGTTTGTGGATATGGACCGCCAAATATTGAGCAAGAGTCCAAGATTCAATATGATCCAACATATCATAGAAATCAATTTTATAGAAAAAATCATAAGGTAAAAAAGAAATTTGAATTAGAAGAAATAAAAGAATGAAAATTTTTGTAAGTATTTGCTCATACAGAGATAATCTGCTACATCATACCATTGAAAGTTTAATTAAACATAAATCTAATAGACATGATGCAGTTTATGCTATATTCGAACAAAATACAGCAGATAAAAGTTTAGACACACTATTTCCAGAATTAGTAAAAAGAAAAGACGTAAGATATAAACGTATTGATCCTGAATACTCAGAAGGTGTTGGTTGGGCTAGACATATTAATGGACTACAACTAACTGATGAAGATTTTTACTACCAAATCGATTCACATATGGTGTTCGATACTGATTGGGATAGAACATTAGTTAATGATTATAAAGAAGCAGCCTTAAAATACGATACGAATAAAGTATGTATCTCCTCTAACTGCAAAAATTTCGAAATAATCAATGGTGTTCCATGCCTACAACACAATAGAAAGGTTTCCACATTAGCCAGATTTTATCAATTTGATAAAAATTTTTGGCTATTTGCCCACGGCGAACACCTACCAGCAACAGAAGAAGTCACTCCAGCAATACATGTATTTGCAGGAAATTTTTTTACTCATTCTGACTGGGTTAAAAATGTTGGAATTAATCCTAATATATTCTTCCATGGAGAAGAACAAATTATGACTCTGGCATCGTTTGCTGCTGGATATAAGTTATTTCATGGAAAAGAAATTTGTTGTTACCATTATCTCGGCGCTAATGAGCATACATCAAAACAGACAATAAATCCAGTAGTTGATGAGGCGATTTTAAAATTTAGAATGATGAGATCAGAGGCAGAGTTTGGCAGTTTTTTACAAAATTTAGATGATTCTATTCTAGAAAACTACAAATTATATTCGGGCGTTGATTATATAAATAGAAAATTGGAGAAAAGGGCTATAACGACCAAGATTAAACCGTCATGTGAGAATGACTGGGAAGTGTAAAAACCTTTTAATATAAATACCAATTATACTAATTAGGAATTTCCATGCCATACGCTGAATTGACGATTGATCAAGGATCTACATTTGAAACTTCGATCACAATTACTGGTGATGATGGTGATGTTTTAAACGTTACTAGTTATACTTTCGCTAGCTCTATTAGAAAATCATATTATTCATCAAATGTTGCGGCTAATATTACTGTTGGCATAATGGATGCTAATACTGGTAATATTAACTTATTTTTAAGTGCTGCAACAACATCAAATTTAAAGGCTGGAAGATATCTGTATGATGTTAAAATGACGGATTCCTCTAATGTTTCTACAAGAATCGTTGAGGGTATTTTAATTGTAACTCCACAGGTAACAAGATAAGATGGAAATAAAATTAACTTCGAATAATAGAATCGGTAGAGTAACATTTTCCAATAAAAGAGCCAATAGATTTTCGGATTTAGTTGATGTTGTTAGTGCTGGTGCTCCCGATGGCGCTGTCCTAGTTTACAATGCTAATACTGGAACATATCAAGTTCAAACGCTACCAACCAGCGACGGTGGATCGTTTTAATGACAATACTACAGATAAAGCGTTCTACGTCCAATGTAACACCAAATACGTTGCAAGACGGAGAAATGGCATATTCATATGTAAGTAATGTTCTTTTTATTGGTGATACTGCTAATGGAGTTATGAACATTGGTGGTAAAAATTATACAAATAAATTAGATAATGCTAATTATGCAAATGGAAATTCCACTTTAGTCGTTCGTGCATCAAATGGATATGTTGAACTTGCTAAAGTTGATATTTTAAAAGAGTTAGCTGTGACTGGTGCAGTAACTCTTTCAAGCAATTTAACAGTTTCTGGAAACGTGAATTTCTCTGAATTGAATGGTGGAACGTTCTAATAAATAATGTTGGTGATTGTTTTTCGTTATAATTTTTAACAACTGCCAAAAGCGAATTATTAAATGCCTACAAAAATTATAATCAAAAATTCTGGCAC
>DOMR01000211.1:0-953 GCA_003509845.1 Chitinophagaceae bacterium
GCAATTTCATTGGCACGTTTGCGATGTTTATCACAAATCACCATTTCAGCATTGAAATAATTAGCCACTTCACGTACGCGATTGGTACTTCCTACATCCGGGGCTGCAAAGGTTAAATTCTCCAACTTTAATTGCTCGATATAAGGAATAAAAATTGCTGAACTATCCAAGTGATCCACTGGAACATCAAAAAATCCTTGTATTTGTGCCGCATGTAAATCCATCGTAATCACACGGTGCGCGCCAGCAGCTTCTAATAATGTTGCAATTAATTTTGCCCCTATCGCAACCCTTGGTTTGTCCTTACGATCCTGTCTTGCAAAACCATAATAAGGGACTACTGCAATTATTTTATACGCACTTGCTCTTTTCGCTGCATCAATCATCATCAATAATTCCATGATGTTTTCAGTAGGCGCATAAGTGCTTTGCACTAAAAAAACATAATCACCACGGATACTTTCTAAAAAAATGGGCTGAAACTCACCATCACTAAATTTTTGAATATTGATTTTTCCAATGGGTGCGCCAAAGCGTTGTGCGATTTTTTCAGCAAGGGCCTGTGAGCCAGTTCCGGCAAATATTTTAACAGAAGGATTCATGTGTTTGGGATATGGGCCAAAGTTATAATTATCGTTTACAAATTATAAATAAATACCGGGGTACTTTTCAACAAATCAATGACTTATGCACATAATGGCTATTCTTTTTAAGTATTTATACCATTTTTTTATGTTGTTCCTAGCGCTAGATTTAAAAAAAATTAGTATGCAAGTCATGAACAATATTAAGTCCTGGGCCAACGAGGACCAACCCATTTACAAAATGTACAAAAAAGGCGCAAAAAATTTAAGCGATGTGGAACTGCTCGCCATTATACTTCAGCATGGCACCATACATCAAAACGCAGTTGAATTAGCAAGGTCATTATTGAATGCGGCGCAAAATAATTT
>DOMR01000211.1:1093-2536 GCA_003509845.1 Chitinophagaceae bacterium
ATTGACAAAAAAAATATTCGACAAAGTAAGGATGTTGCTGACCATTTAAAATATTTACTTCAATTTGAAAGCAGGGAATTATTTATGGTGTTATTATTGAATCAAGCCAACAAGGTAATCCATGAAGAAATTTTAAGTGAAGGCGGCATCACAGGAACGGTGGCCGATCCCAGAATAATATTCAAGCTAGCGCTAAGCCATGAAGCCACTGGATTCATCATTTGCCACAACCATCCCAGTGGTCAATTAAAACCAAGTAATATGGACGATGTACTAACAGAAAAAATTAAAAAAGGCGCAGCCTATTTTGATATCAAATTAATTGATCACCTCATTGTAAGTACCGAAGGATATTATAGTTATGCAGAACAAAGCTTGAATTGGTAATTCAATTATGCTTGTGCTGTAGGGCCCCCAAAATTCATAGGTATTTCAACAGGTAACATATCTCCAATTGCACCATTGGCCTCCTCATATCTTTCTACATTTTCAACCAATGCCTTCATGAATCTTTTGGCATGCATGGGCGTTAAAATCACTCTCGACTTTACTTTACTTTTAGGGGTTCCTGGCATCACATTTACAAAGTCAATCACAAATTCAGCATTGCTGTGTGTAATTATTGCCAAATTTGCATAACTGCCCTCTGCAATTTCCTCGGTAATTTCAATGTTTAACGGCTGGTTGGGATTTTGTTCCATAGATATATTTATGAGTGCAAAGATACAGGGGATGGAATGTTAAAAAAAAATTACACTGCTCTAAATCAAATAACTAAATTTGTGGCATGTTAATACTAGACGGAAAAATAGCTTCGGCGGCAGTAAAAGCCACTTTATTGGCTCAAACACAAGCACTTACCAATGAAGGTAAAAGAGCACCTCATTTGGCAGCCATTTTAGTGGGTAATAATGGTGCGAGTGAAACCTATGTAGCAAGCAAAGTGAAAAATTGCGAAGAAACAGGTTTTGAATCCACTTTGGTTCGTTTGGATGTTGCTGTTAGTGAAAAAATATTATTAGATAAAATCATTGAATTAAATAACAATCCTGCTATCGATGGAATTTTAGTTCAGTTGCCTCTGCCGAAACATATTGATGAAGCAAAAGTAATAGAGACCATTAACCCTGCGAAGGATGTGGATGGTTTTCATCCTGCCAATGTGGGAAGATTAGTACAAGGACTACCCACTTTTATTCCTGCAACTCCTTATGGTATTTTATTAATGCTAGCCCATTTTGAAATTCCAACCAAAGGAAAAAATGCAGTGGTGATTGGTCGCAGTAATATTGTTGGAAGACCGATGAGTATTTTATTAAGTAGTAATATTCCTCAAGGCAATTGCACAGTTACACTTTGCCATAGTCATACAAAAAACTTGAAAGAAATTTGTTTGGAAGCTGATATCATTGTTGCTGCATTAGGCGTTCCTAATTTTTTAAC
>DOMR01000211.1:2552-3550 GCA_003509845.1 Chitinophagaceae bacterium
GATATGATTAAGCCAGGGGCTGTGATTGTAGACGTTGGTATTACCAGAGTGGAAGATGCAACTGCAAAAAAAGGTTTTAGAATTAAAGGAGATGTAAATTATGACGAAGCTTGTACAAAAGCATCTGCTATTACTCCTGTTCCAGGTGGTGTTGGTTTAATGACCATTGCAGGATTATTAAAAAATACAATGAAGGCTTACGAGGCTTCTCAAAATAAATAAGTTTGCCTACTACAACCACCTATCCAGTAATGGAAATGTTTTACTCCTTACAAGGAGAAGGATACCATCAAGGTAAAGCCGCATTTTTTATTCGACTTGCCGGATGTGATGTGGGTTGTGTATGGTGTGATGTTAAAGATAGTTGGGATGCAAGTAAACATCCACAATTAAGTATTGATGAAATTGTCAATGCCGCATTATCCCACCCTAGTAAAATTGCCATTGTTACCGGAGGCGAACCTTTATTACATGCATTAGATCCTTTAACCACCGCATTAAAAACAGCCGGTTTTCAAACACATATTGAAACTTCAGGGTCAAGTCCATTATCAGGTCAATGGGATTGGATTTGTTTATCACCTAAAAAATTCAAATTTCCCTTGGAGGAAAGTATTGCTGCTGCATCCGAATTAAAAGTAGTGGTATTTAATAAATCTGATATTGAATGGGCGGAAAGCTTTGAAAAAAAGGTATCTCCCAATTGTAAGCTTTACCTACAACCAGAATGGGATAAGGCCGATACCATGACCCCTTTGTCCATTGATTATATTAAAGCGCACCCGCAATGGGAATTAAGCGCACAGTTGCATAAATACATACAAGTTCCTTAAGTAGATTATATTTACGTACCCAATTTGATGGATTATGAATCATAGAAAAACGCATTTTGTGTTTTACTTACTAATATTGTTTTCATGTTTGAATTACAATCCATCGCATGCGCAAAATAATCGGTCAGCTGCTGAAAAATTATACCAAAAAGCACTAGTGGCTTT
>DOMR01000062.1 GCA_003509845.1 Chitinophagaceae bacterium
CATTTGAAATTAGATGATGTTGATATAAATCAGCATCGTACATGCGATATTACTTTTAACGATCATGTCAATGTTGGTCAATATCAGTTTCCTTTAAAAAGAGCCATCTCGATTGTGGCACAGCAGAAACTAGACATTCAAATGGAAGTCAAGGAATTTACATTTAACGAGCCTGTCAAATATACTTTTGCCATACCTAAAGTGGGTATACCTAAAACGGGTAAGCGGAAGTAATCACGATAGCGAAAAAAAATATTATGTTTAAAAAAATCATTCTTTTTGTTTTATTATTAATTTTTGCCAATGCAAATGTACAAGCGCAAGCCAATGGTTCAAGGGAAGATTTACAAAAGGAAGAGCAGTCTATTCGTAAGGAGTTAGATGACTTGAATCGTTTATTAGAGCAAACCAAAAAGAATAAGAAAAGTTCCTTGGGGCAATTGGCGGTCATTCGAGATAAAATTAAAAAAAGAGAGGCTTTAATTAATGGGATCAAAAAGCAGGTGCAAATTTTAGACAATGCTATTTATACCAACCAATTAGATATTCAAAAATTAAATAAGGATTTAGATACCTTAAAATCGAGGTATGCTAAGAGTATCATCTTTGCTTATAAAAGTCGCAGTGGGTATGAATACTTAAGTTTTTTATTTTCAGCCAACAGTTTTAATGATGCAGTAAAGCGGATTACCTATTTGAAAAGTTATCGACAAAATAGGACTGCGCAAGCGCAAGCCATTGATTTGTCCCAAAAGGATTTAGGGGTAAAAATTGAAACATTGAGTTCGAACAAAAAGGACCGATTGAAAACTTTGAATGTTCAAAATGACCAATTGAAAGTTTTGGTGGTGGATAGAAAAGAACAGGATAAAGTGGTGAATCAATTAAAGAGTAAGGAGCAAGAAATTACAGCACAGGTGCGTCAAAAGGAGGCGCAACGTAAAAAAATGCAACAAGCAATCTTGACAATTATTAGAAGAGAAACTTTAGAAGCAGAGAAAAAAGAAAAAGACAGATTGGCCAAACTAAAAGCCAATAATGACAATACGAAAGTTAAGCCAAATATTGAAAATAAAACAGCAACAGCATCAAGTGCAAAGGTAAGCGCAGGAGAAGGGGGCTTGAAAAGTACCACGGATAACCGTCCTTATTCTGCACTAGAAACTACAGAAGAAGGCAGGGAAACCTCCGTTTCATTTGAAACCAATAGAGGTAATTTACCTTGGCCTGCAGATAAAGGGTATGTGTATATACATTTTGGTGTTGAAAATATTCCTGGCACCAAATTAAATCGCAAAAGTGACGGAATAGAATTAGCGGCACCCAAGGGAACTTCAGTTCGAAGTGTAGCAAATGGAAAGGTGTCCTATGTTGGGGATGTGAATGGTGACTTAACGATCATCGTTCAACACGGTAAATACTTCACTATGTATACCTACTTAAATAATGCGACAGTGAATGTGGGACAAGAAGTGAAAGCCGGAACTGTTTTAGGAAAGTCGGGCGTGAACCTTGACGGTGAGGGTGCAATTTCCTTCATGATTTATAACGAAAAGGGAGTAGCCTTGGATCCTGAATCTTGGTTAAAAAACAGAAGGTAGTTTTTTGCATTTCTTTTTTTATCTTACAATAAATTAAACGATTGTAATGCCAAAATATATCTTATCCTTTGATCAAGGAACGACCAGTAGTCGCGCTATTTTGTTTGATCATGAAGGGCAAATTCACGCGACTTCTCAAAAAGAATTTACACAAATCTTTCCCAAAGCGGGTTGGGTTGAACACGACCCACTTGAAATTTGGAGTACTCAAATGGGTGTGGCAACCGAAGCCATTAGCATGAAGGGATTGTCTATTGATGATGTTGCTGCTATTGGAATTACCAATCAAAGAGAAACAACTGTTGTATGGAATAAAACAACGGGGCAGCCTATTTATAATGCCATAGTTTGGCAGGATAGACGTACGGCCGACTTTTGTGATTCTTTAAAAGACAAAGGACTTGCACAAAAAATTCAAGAAAAAACAGGGCTGGTCATAGATGCTTATTTTTCGGGTTCAAAAGTAAAATGGATCTTGGATAATGTAGCGGGCGCGCGTGATTTAGCGAATAAGGGTGAACTCATTTTTGGGACCATTGATACCTGGTTGGTTTGGAAATTAACCAACGGCAAAGTCCATGTCACTGATGTGACCAACGCATCTAGAACCATGTTATTTAATATTCATACACTACAATGGGATAAGGAATTATTAGAAATTTTAGATGTCCCTGCTTCCATGTTGCCTGAAGTAAAAAGTAGCAGTGAAATTTATGGGCATACCACGCAACTATTTGCACATCATGAAATTCCGATTGCAGGGATTGCGGGTGACCAACAAGCTGCATTATTTGGGCAAATGTGTACGCAAGCAGGTATGGTGAAAAACACCTATGGGACAGGCTGTTTCATGTTAATGCATACGGGTGAAAAAGCCGTTGCCTCAAAAAATAATTTGTTAACTACTATCGCATTACAAATTAATGGGCATACTTATTATGCCTTGGAAGGGAGTGTATTTATTGGTGGTGCGGTTGTTCAATGGTTACGTGATGGTTTGCACTTAATTCGAAATTCTTCTGAAATAGAAGCCTTGGCAAGTCAAGTTAAAGATACAGATGGGGTATATCTCGTTCCTGCATTTGCAGGTTTGGGTGCGCCTTATTGGAATCAACATGCAAGAGGCACTATTGTTGGAATTACGCGCGGTACTTCCTCCGCTCATATTGCACGCGCTGCGCTCGAAAGTATTGCATTCCAAAGTTATGATTTGTTAAAAGCCATGGAAGCAGATGCTGGAATCCCCATTGCGGAATTACGTGTGGATGGCGGTGCTACGCATAATAACTTACTCATGCAATTTCAATCGGATATTGTAAACACCAAAGTGATTCGTCCTACGATGGTTGAAACAACTGCATTAGGCGCCGCTTATTTGGCAGGGTTAGCGGTAGGTTTTTGGAAGGACCTGGAAGAATTGCGCGCTAAGTGGCAAATTGATCAAACCTTTGAGCCGAAAGTAAATGAAGCAGAAAGGTCGGATTGTATTCAAGGTTGGGCGCGTGCAATTAAAGCAACTAATAATTGGTAAAAATAATTGGAATAAATAGTTGCAAACAAGTACTTATTCAATTGTATTTTTTGAAATAAGTATTTTAACGCTCATTTTTTCTTAATTTAATATATCGTTAAAAATTAAAATAGAACAACATGACTCCTTTTGTCGCAGAATTTTTAGGAACAGCCCTGGTCATCACCATTGGAAATGGGGTTGTTGCCAATGTAGTGCTTCCCAATACGAAGGGAAATAATGGCGGACTTATTTCCATTGTTTTCGGATGGATGATTGCTGTTTTTATAGGGGTGTATGTTACTGCTAGTATTAGTGGGGCACATTTAAATCCTGCAGTAACTATTGCACTTGCGAGTGCAGGTAAATTTAGTTGGGCCTTAGTACCTTCATATATTTTAGCCCAATTATTGGGCGCGATGTTAGGCGCTTTGGTCGTTTGGATGGTATATAAAGATCATTTTATGGAGTGTAATGATGCGTCTGCTAAATTAGCAGTTTTTAGTACCGGTCCTTCAATTCGTAATTTGCCCCAAAACTTCATCACGGAAACATTGGCAACCATGCTATTTTTAATTGGGATCTTTTTCCTAAAATCAGCTGGATCCGATTTGGGGTCAATATCTGCATTGCCAGTAGCCCTAT
>DOMR01000256.1 GCA_003509845.1 Chitinophagaceae bacterium
GTGGTGCCACAACAGCCGCCCACAATATTTACAAATTTGTTTTTTGCCCACTCTTCAATGAAGTGCGCAGTTTGATGCGGGGCTTCGTCATATTCACCCATGGCATTGGGCAATCCAGCATTGGGATAAGCCGAAGTGTAACAGGTGGCAATTTGTGCAAGTTCTTCAATATGACTGCGCATTTCCTGTGCACCTAAAGCGCAATTAAGTCCAACGCTTAATGGTTTAGCATGTGCAACTGAGGTATAAAATGCGGCTAATGTTTGTCCGCTTAAAGTACGACCGGATGCATCTGTGATGGTGCCACTAATCATGATCGGTAATTCCGGCTTGCCTAGTTTTCTGAAAAATTCTTTCACTGCAAATATCGCGGCCTTCGCATTCAAGGTATCAAAGATGGTTTCGATTAATATAACATCCACACCGCCATCTACAAGTCCACGTATTTGTTCAGTGTATGCGACAACCACTTCATCAAATGTGACTGCGCGGAATCCGGGGTTATTTACATCCGGAGATAAACTTAAAGTTTTATTCAATGGTCCAATGGCACCGGCAATATATTTTTCAGTTGCATTGGGATGCTTTGATTTGTATTGGATGATGGCTTCTCTCGCACATTTAGCTGCAGCGACATTTAATTCATAAGCCAAATCCTGCATGTCATAATCAGCCATAGCGATACAGGTGCTGCTGAAGGTATTCGTTTCTACAATATCAGCCCCTGCTTCTAAATATTGCAAATGAATGCCAGTGACAATGGCTGGTTGGGTAATACACAATAAGTCATTATTCCCTTTTACATCGGATGGCCAATTAGCGAACCTTGTTCCACGGTAATCTGCTTCAGTTAATTTATGACGCTGAATCATGGTGCCCATGGCGCCATCAATAACTAATATCCTTTTTTTGAGTGTCTCTTGAATTGACATAAATAAATTTTTATGCATGTATCCAAAAGAAAAATAGAGAGACTAATAATACTATAAAGCGGGGGGAGGTGTAATAGTATCGTTTATTAGTTCTTTTTTTTTCCTGTCGGAAGGCAGGGTGAACAATAAACAAATCCGCCTGCAATGCGGGGCAAAGTTAATACACTATTGTATTGTAGCCAAATTATGACCTATTTAATGGGAATGGGAGATGGTTGTAGGCAGGCTAACAATTTTAAAAAGCGGCTACAACATCAATATTCATCTCATCGGCTACGAATTTTATTAAAATGCCTCCGATTTTAAAATCCTTTAACCTCACCACAAATTGAGCAGATGCTTTAGGCACACCCCCTTTTATTTCAATGATACCGGTGGTTTCCATAGCTTTTTTTACCCCATGCACTTGCATTACGCCACTTACATTAACAGGGTATTTGCCATCTTTTGAAAAATTCACCGTGTTGAAATTGGTTATTTTGCCATTGAAGAAAGCCCTTGGGAATTGATCACTTTCCATATATTCCTCATTGAAATGCTTTTGCATGTCGGCCATTTCAAATTTAAAATCCTTAATCAGCATAATGAAACTCAAGTCACCGTTGCTTTGTAGCCTACAAACTGCCGCTTTGTTCAATGCGTCAATGTCGCTATCATCCTGCGCTATGAAACGTACTTGCGCGCTAGTGGTACTGTAATTTTTTTGTGCAAATATTGCTTGCGTGCATAGGATGAATAATAGGGTGGTGAATATACGAATGGACATATTTTAGTGTTTGAACATCAAAACTATGAAATATTTTGAAATGTATCTACTTTATATACTGATGAATGGGCTGTCTGTTGGAAATGCTCTTACCTAAGGTCATTTCATCGGCATATTCCAGCTCACCACCAAAGGCAATACCTCGGGCAATGGTGGTAATAATACAGTCCGACTTAGTTAGTTTTTTTTGGATATAATAAATGGTCGTGTCTCCTTGAATATTCGGATTGAGTGCAAAGACCAATTCAGTAACTTCTTCTTTTTTTACCCTTTCAATTAATGCATCAATGGTCAGCTGTTCCGGCCCAATGCCGTCCAAGGGGGAAATAATTCCGCCCAATACATGGTAACTGCCATTAAATTGTTGTGTGTTTTCAATCGCAATCACATCCCTTATATTTTCTACAACACAAATGGTATTTTTTTGTCGTCCAGCATTGGCGCAAATTGAACATATGTTGCTATCACTTATATTATAACAACGTTGACAAAATTTTATTTCCTTTCTCATTTTTTGTAATATTTCACTGAAATGAGTGGTGACTTCGGTTTCTTGTTTTAACAAATGCAGTACCAGCCTAAGTGCTGTTTTTTTACCAATGCCTGGTAATTTTGAAAATTCAGCAACGGCATTTTCTAATAAAGTGGAAGGTAATTGCATAGGTATTTAATCAAAGTAAAATTACTTATTAATTATTACATTAACCTCATTCTCCCAATTGGCTTTAATATTGAGTATGTCGGTTAATTTTTTAACAATTTCTGGCTGTTGCTTAATTGTATTATTATATTTACCGGTATCCCAAATACCATTATTGTTGGTATCATCTAATACTTTTAAATCATAATCACCTGGCGGTAATTTTAGCATTTGAATCAGCGATTGTTTTATTGGATAACTAAACGCAAGTTTGTTTTCCTTGGTCAAAAGTAAAATTGGATGGACCATGTTTTGGTAGCCCGAAACCCTTACCAACGCACTACCATACGCTGCATCGCTTTTTGTGATAAATTTAATAGTATCTGCTTTGGCGATATAATTTTGGTTGGTATCTAATAGGCTTCTTTTAGGAATAATTAAACGCATGGGCGTTGACTCGATCCAATCATAATGAATAGTTACCATTTTTTTTGTTGCAGTATCAATGGATAGGGTATAGTTACTCAATGGTTTATTTAAGGTATCGCACAACACAATTGGGAAGCTGTCATTGAATTGTACGGGTGTTTCAAAGGTTAAAGTTAGATCGGTTAATAAGTCCTGCTCGTTCCCTTCAATACTCTTCATATACTTTAATCCCGTAAACACTTTTTTTACATTTTTATTATTTGCTGCGGTGCTTGCTTTTTTCTTTTCTACTTTTTGATGGGCTTGAAAAACATATAATTGTTGTGAATCCGTTTGCGCACTTATTTGAAGTGGGGTATTTAAAAATCCGAATAGCTTTGTGCTATCATCGTATCTTTTATTATAATCGTTGGGTAATACAAAAACCGAAAAGGCAGTAGTGGGTAAAAAAGTAAATTCAAATTTTCCTCTTCCATCCACTTTTGCATAGTACAAGGGTTTGTCCTTGTAAATAGCAGAGTCTTTATTAGTAGGGTGTAATACTACAATGAGCGTGCTATCAATGACGCCCGTTTCGGCAGTTCGAACAGTACCGGATAATCTTCCGGAATCCAAATAATTTCCGGTACTAAAAACGTACGTAAAGTTTTTTAAAATATTTCCTTCATTTACATCTTTAATCGCGTTTCCAAATTTGACACTATAGGTGGTGTTTTTATCTAAAGTGTCATTGATTCTTATCCGCAACATATTTAATCGAGCATCAATCAATGGGGTTGTTTTAATGCCTGGAGAAATAATTAAGTTTTCCTGTATGGCTTCGGTAGTAATATATTCATTAAAGGCAATGACAATTTCCTTGGGTTGGATATTTAAGCTGGAATCCTTTGGTTTTGAGACTACTAAATAAGGAGGTAAGCTATCTCTAGGGCCACCACTTGGCGGAACAATATTGGCGCAGCCCTGCATTTGCATGCTGCTCACTATTGCAAATAAGCCGATAAGCCCAGTTGATAATATTGCGTATTTCCTCATAGACTGCAAACTTAATTGATAATCGGGTAGGATACACCAATCCTGTCCAGTTTTGATGGGATTTTATTTACCCTTCGGCTGCTTCCTCCTCGGATTTCATTTCATGTAAAGCCACTGCCAACTCATTTGTTTTAACAAAATTACACCAGTGACAATCTTCCTTTCCACAGCCAGTATAAAAATCCTTTTGTTGAATTTTTTCCCAAACTTGTTTTACTTGCTGCGTTACTGTGGTGATATCTGCATCGGTGATGTTGACTGCTATTTTTTCGAATTCCTTTTTCTTATTGGGTTCTACAAAATCAAATTCCGCCGATACCACTTCCCAGTTTTTCGGATGGTGGTTCAACAATATTTTATAAAAAACAGCTTGTCTCCAATAATCACCCCCGTTTGGATTTTTATCATTCGGCCCTTTTAATTTTTCGCGTGCATTTTCAATATTGCCCGTTTTGTAGTCCACCACGACCACTTGTTTGCCATTAAATTCAACTTTATCAATGGCGCCTTTTAATGGGATATCATTTACAACTACATTGGTAATACGGTATTCGGTGGTCACTACTTTATTCCATTCATTAATATATCTTTCGTAATATTTGATCAACACGGTTTCGCCCAGTTCCATTTTATCTTTGAATTCCTGTGCGGTAAAGGCTTCTCGATGGCGATGCATATAGTAATTAAAATCCTGCACGAGCGTTTGTATATCGGGAAATTCACTTTGTGCGGAATCCTGCATTTTTTTAAAAAACTTATTTAACGCATCATGAATCGCCGAGCCAAAAGTGGTGGCTTCGGATTTTCCTGACGGCACCCTAATCAAACTATTGTAATAAAAATGTAGCGGGCATTTTAAATAGTTATTTAATGCCGTCACGTTCATGGAAAACTTTTCCAATTTAGGTTGGATGAAATCTTCTTCCATTTGGGAAATTTCAGGCATCGGGGCTGATTGTAATCGCAGTAACTTATAGTTTGTTTTTACTATTGGATCTAGTTCCATCTTTTCAATCGCCGCCTCCTTGCCTTCCAATAATTCAATGATAAATTGACTGGGTTCTGCTTCCTTACCGTCCCCTTTGTATTGGCTATAGGAAATATTTAAAAATTGTTTTGCCCTTGTGATGGCGACATAAAATAATCTTCTTAATTCTTCTTTATCATCGGTATGCTCCAAACTATTAATCACCGTGTCGGGTAAGGAATAGCCTGCAGAAGCAGTACTCCGCTTTTTTTCCCAATAATGCGCATTGGTGCCCGCTAAAAAAACGTGTTTAAATTCCAATCCCTTACTACCATGTGTCGTTAATAAATTCACACCCGATTCATTGCCAGTGGTAATCGGGAGCGGTAGTCGAATATCTTCCCTGCGCATAAGTTTTAACATGTCCACTAGGGCCGTTAAGTTAAGGCTGGGGTGTCGACGTGTTTCTTCTTTTATAAAATCAAAAAAATGACTGACCATATCTAACTCAAAGCCCTTGTCCTTACCAGTTAATACATTTTGAATGATACCTGTATTTTGTAAAATTTGCTCTACTAAATTTAATAAAGTTACATTGGCAACCTTGCTTATTAAATCTTCCAACACCTGCATTGCTTTCGCTACTTGGGTAATGCCGCCTTCATTAAATAAACTGGTTTGCGCGTCCTTGGTTTTATCTACCAAAACT
>DOMR01000030.1 GCA_003509845.1 Chitinophagaceae bacterium
AATTGCAACTTGTTCTTCCCTAACTAAATTAAGCATTAATAATACTAATATTACTGATTTGCAGTTATCTAAATTAAACAGCTTGAATGAATTGCAGTATCTAAACATAGTGAACACAAAAGTCACCATAGCGGGATTATTAAAACTAACCAACTTAAAAAAGCTAAATCAGTTATACCTAGGACAAACAAGCATTACAGCCAATGACTTAAATAAATTAAAAAGCGTATTCCCAAATGTAAAAGTTGATTTTGGAAATTATCAAATTGAAAAATTAATTACAGATACACAATTGGTAAAAGCGCCAGAAAAATTTTCAGAAAAAAAATAATATGAAAAAATTGATTCGCCCCTTACTTTATACCTTATCAAGTTTTTTATTGGTAATGATTGTATTGTTTTCTGTGTATGCACAAAGAGATATCCCAGTTGAAAAATTAAAACTAAAGTACGCACAAAGTCCCTCCAAATTTTTTCCATTGATGGGCATGCAGGTACATTATCGTGACGAAGGCAATCCCAATGATCCAACGCCATTAATTTTGATACATGGCACTTCCTCCTCATTGAATACTTGGGATAGTGTTGTGAAAATAATTACCTCCAATCCGAAAAATAAAAAAAGAATTATTCGTTTTGACTTACCTGCCTTTGGTTTAACTGGTCCTAATCCAGAGAATGATTATGCTGGGCCTTATTATATAAATTTTGTGGATTCATTTTTGAATCTGTTACAAATAAAAAAATGTACCATTTCAGGAAATTCACTGGGTGGTGGAATCGCTTGGCAATATGCTATTGCACATCCAGAAAAAGTAAACAAACTAATTTTACTAGACCCAACTGGCTATCCGCAAAAAAATGAAAAGGGAAGTTTGGGATTCAAAATTGCAAGTTTACCCGTCATTAATAATTTAATGTTATTTATCACACCAAAATCCTTGATTAAAAAAAGTTTGGAAGCCGTTTTTTATGATAAATCATTTGTGACAGAGGCTACCGTGACTAGGTACCATGAGTTATTATTAAGTGCTGGTAACAGACGTGCCACCTTATCTCTATTTAAAAGTAGAAGACCTTTAAATCCGAATGAAATAAAATCAATACAACAACCTACCCTTATTATTTGGGGGGAACAGGACCAATTGATTTCAGTGGACAATGCTTATCTGTTCAAACAGGATATAAAAAACAGTCAATTGTTTATTTTGCCTAATGTTGGCCACATTCCTATGGAGGAATCCTACTTAAAAGTAGCCAATGCCATACAAAGCTTTATTAATCAATAAAAGCAATTGTTAGGTAAAGTATTATTAAACTACTTTAAATTTTAAAGCGTATATCGTAAGATACTTATAACTGCTGTTCCAGCAGCATTAATAGAATTTACAAAAATATAAGCTCTGTATTTTTTATCTGTTGTCTCTACCCAAACACCCGCTTCAGCTCTAAGACCTAACGCGTAATTTGGCATGTCTACCATATCTAGCTGTGTAAAATCAATATCGTCAACATAAATACCATATTGAAGATTTGACAAATTACGGTCTTGTAAATTAAATACTTTTCTCAATTTTGTACTTCTGTTAACGCCCGAAGGAAGTGTCACCCCCGGAAGATATGCTGCATCAGCGCCTGGTGATACTAGGGCATGAGTGAATGTTGTTGGTGTTGCTCTATACAAATACACCAAATCAACTTTTCCCGCATTCGTTGCTGCCGCAGTTGCATTATATACCGCCATATCCTCTATCGAAATAAACGCATTCACACCATTTGAAACAGCTAGGTTTTTCTTGATCGCCATTTTTGAAATAGCATATGGTCCCATTTTATAAGTAGCTGTTTTACCGTCACTACTAGTTGCAGTAAATGTAAATGAAACCGATTTACCACGCGCTTCTTCTGGTATCACATAGTTATATCTAAGTGTAGAAGCATTCGTATCAACATTGAATGTAACCTTTGTAAGCTTATCAACCGTAGTAGATGGCGTTCCTATTGTAACAGGTACATCAACACCACTTGAATTAGTATAAAACGACCTGTGCTCAAGAAAAGTACCAGAAGCACCTGCAATTGAAGCTTCAACTTCTGCGGATACCAACTTGCCATTTATTTTTGGCAAAGCCATTGCATAAGCAAACTCCAAAGGTAAACTTACTATGCTTGGACCAATAGTTCTTTTGATACAATCATTGGTTAGTTGAGATACCGGATCTGGAATGGTATATTCCTGTTTTGTACATGCCAACAAGGAAGTCAACATTATTAATATCAGTGCAGGAAATTTTATATTTTTATTACGCATCGCAAATGTTTTTATTGGATATTTTATTAAAACTTAATATTGAGTGTATAGGGTTTTCTTATTTTTCTATTCCCTGAAACAACAGTATAAATTTTTGGGCTTGCTAAATTAGAAAGGTCTGTTTTACCAATTACTTTCGGATCCAACTTACAATCGGTTGCCAAGGTAAATTGCGGATACACATTCTTTAGATCCGTTCCTGGATTTACGGTCACATTAATGGTTTGAGCTAAGGTATCAATCACTGCAGTCGCTGCTCTTACTGTTACAAAGTCGGAGCCAAGCAACTCAAAGTTACTCACAAAACATTCTTGTCTAAATGTAATTAAAAGCCCATCCTCATCTACCGGGCTGTCCTTTTTACATGAAACAATGATGACTGATATCATCAAGATGGAAAGGGTTATTTTTAAATATTTTGTCATTACTTATTATTTTATTTATAAGAAAACTTGAATTTTATCTCCAAGGTATATTTTGAGTTAAATTAGGATTACGGTCGCGTTCTGCTGGTGGTATTCTAAAGATGTATGCTTGTTTGAATGCTAAATCGGTCGCATTTAAATAATATTGCTCTCTGTTAGCACCATAAGTATCCTGTCTCCAAACGCCCGTACCGCCTGGTCCTCCCCATACTTTTTCAAGTGCTCTCCAACGTCTAAGATCAAAACCGCGGAAGCCTTCAGCAACTAATTCAATGATTCTTTCTTGTTCAATTGCTTCAAAAAATAATTGTTTATTGGCATATTTTGCTGCTTGCAGTGCAGGAAGGGCGCCGCGTGCGCGAACTTTATTTACTACAGCAACCGCATCCGCTAGCGGACCACTCACTTCGTTGCTTGCCTCCGCATACATTAAATATACATCTGCTAAGCGCATCACCGGAAATGCATAATCTCCTTCACTACGTCCCAGTCCTTCATAATTTCTTACAAATTTTCTAAAAACATATCCCGAGTTTGATCCATCTGTATTATAGGTAATATACTTAACACCACCAATCGTAACATTCGCAGCCCATGAATTATAAATAAAGGGTGCAAAACCAGTAGATTTCAATGAAGTCAATCCAATACTCATTTCATAATCCCACATAATCGTTGATTTCATTCTATAATCACGATTCGCATATGAATTAGGATTCACTGCTGAATTTAAAGTGGTTCTAGCCGTGGTATTTGTTGTAGGATTCATTTGAACCAACTTCGGTGCAAAATCACCTGTAGTGGTCAATTGATACCTATTGGCAATTTCATATCTTGGTGAAACCCAACATTGTGAACCTTCTATAGTACGTCCAGAAAAATCACGCATCAACTCCTCGCCTTGTGAAGGATTTGTTGGTGTACCAGAATGTGTAAATACCATGATCATTTCTGGATTACCATTTGCTTTAGGTGTAAATAATTCAAAATAATTCGGGAGTATATCCGCCTTACCTAAAGCATCAATTTGTCCTGGATCTCCATTTTTATAAAGTGTTAAACCAAAATCATTAATAACCGATTTAAAATCTGCTGCTGCTGCAGTAAATGCAGTAGTAGCTTCAGCTGAATTTTGTGTAAAACCTTCTAATTCTGGCCAACCATTTTTCTTCCAACTTCCCCAATACAAATTGAGTTTTCCACGAAAAGCAAGCGCTGCGGGTTTGGCAGCACGTCCAAGTGCGGCAGGTTTTGCGGGTAGTTTTTCAACAGCATAATTAAAATCAGCCATGATGGAATCTTTCACTTGCCCTATTGGTAATCTTGCAATTGAAGCTACTTCACTATTATCATAAATAATTCTACCAATATAAGGAACGTCGCCCCACATGGAAATTAATCTGAAATAGGTCATCCCTCTAAGTAATCTTGCTTCAGCAATAATACTTTCCAAAGAAGCAAGTTTTGCACCTGTTGCAGTAGGTAGCATTTTATTGGTAATATTTTCAATCACATAGTTCGCTCTATTAACGCTACCATATAAATAACTAAAATATTTATCAAAACTTGCCCCATAGCCACTTGGTCCGTAACTACCTGACTGATATGCATCCCCGCGCAATATACTTCCCGAAGTACCGCTGTTTCCCCTTACTCTTGTAAATTCAGCGCCTTGACCATCAAAATAATAATCACGATCAAACACAGCTCTTGCTGCTGCATAGGAAGACATAAGTGCAATCGTTGCATCCTGATCTGTTTTCCAGAAATTTTCTGAAGCCAATAAATCTGAAGGCGTTTGATCCAGCAATTCTTTTTTACAAGATGTTGGCAATATTAAAGCTCCCATTAAAAGGAGTGCCATTGCTATTTTTGTAGTATTAGTTAGAATTTTCATCATAATAATATTTTAGAAACTTAAGTTAATAGCCAATGAATAGGATTTATTAATTGGATAGACATTGTTGTCATCCCCTAACTTCTCAGGATCCAATCCTCTGAAGGAAGTAAGGGTGCCAATATTTTCAGCAGAAGCCACAATTCTCAACTTCGTTACCCCCATTCTTGTCATTAATTTAGAAGGTACTGTATAACCAAGTTGTATATTTTTAATACGCACGTAACTCATGTCATCTAACCAATAAGATGTTGCGAATCTATTATTACCACTTCCCCCCAATCTTGGCCAACTGCCTCCTCTATTATCCCAAGACCATGGATTGGTCCAATGTTCCCAAGAGGCAGCATATCGCGCATTATTAAAATTGGTATTGTTGTAAATGGTTTGCCAATAATCTTTTCTACCAGTGGACCCCTGTAAGAATATAGAAAAATCTAATGCTTTATAGGCTAGAAATGTGTTGAATGAAAAAGTGGTGGTTGGCCTTTCTTGTTGTAAATTAGAATACGCTTTTCTATCTTCTGCTGTAATTCTTCCATCACCATTTAAATCTTTCATAATTAAATCGCCTGGCGCAATTCCTTGTGGTGTATTACTATAAACATCTGACCATGATTGTGCAATTCCCTTGTCTTCATAAGAATATACAAACTGGTAAGGCATGTCAAGGAAAATGTTTCCTTTTAATAATAATGTATTCCAGCTTTCAAGATTCGTATTATTATATGCACCATTAAAATTAAATGAATATTGTAATTTGCCAATTCTATCTTTCCAAGTCAAATCCATTTCAATACCCCTGTTTCTTAAATTTCCGATATTGGTTCTTGGTGGTGGATTGTATGCATAAGTTAAGAATGTAGAAAATTCTGAAGGCCTATTCATACCTGTTGTTAAACGATCATAAAAATCAAGCGCTGCGGTTAAACGATTTTGTGAAAATGCAAGATCAAGTCCAATATTAAAAACAGTAGTTGCTTCCCAAGTAAGATCTTCGTTGATCATTTTACTGTTAGCAAAACCTTTTTGAACGGCGCCACCAGTTACATAATTCAAATTCGAAAGCGTTTCCTGTTGCTCATATCTTCCAACACCACTATTGTTTCCTAAACTTCCATAAGAAGCTCTAAGCTTACCACTGGTAAGAAATTTGTTGGTATATTTTTGTAGAAATTCTTCTTCCGTAAATTTCCAACCCAAAGCAACGGAAGGAAAAAATCCAAAACGACTTTCAGGAAGAAACTTAGAAGATCCATCCACCCTTACATTGGCTTCTAAAAGATATTTATTGTATCCCGTGTAATTAAAGCGGCCAATATATGATTGCAAACCTTCATCATTTGAAGTACCGCTTGTGGATTGAATATCTGTAAGGGCTGCATTGATCTCTGTTAAACTTGGATGTAATCGGTCATTTCTGGAACTTCCTTGAGAACGGCCATACCAGTATTCCTCACTATATACAAATAAAGCAGCAATGTCATGATTCGTTCCAATCTTAGTCGCATAATTTAAGCGCCCATTTAACATGGTTTTATACCCCGTACTCGTAGAATTTGAAATACCAGCATTATTTCCAACATAGGTTCTACTTCCGAAAGATGCTGTTTGAAAGTTATATGCTTGATTTGGCATTGGAGCACTCCAAGAAAATTGGTTATAATAATTCAACGCATAATCAATCCTAGTAGTTAATCCTTTAATCGGTGCCCAGTCATAAAACATTTGTGTATTCGCCTCCTGTCTTGTGTTTTGTGATGGACTGTTGATGTATAATGTGTATGGATTATATGCTTGTGGATCCTCACCATAAGCCATTACACCTCCATAATATCCAGTTGTAGGATCGTATGGTAAAATTCCAGCGATAGCATATTGCATATCATTGCCCGCAGTGTTGGATGCATCTGGATCGTTAAAACCTTCTGCTAATCCGTATCTGAAATTCGACCAGTTTCCGTTAAAACGAAATCCAACATTCATATTATTTTTGACCTTCGCATCAAAATTAAAACGCGCATTGTATTGCTTGTAATCGTTATTAATTTGTAATCCTTTTTCATCTTTTAAACCAGCTGAAATATAAAAATTTGAATTTTCACCGCCACCAGTTGCAGAAAGATTATAGTTATTAAACATACCTGGACGTAATATAATGTCCCAAATATCCGTATTAGGAAACCTTACAGGATCAATCATACTTTTTGCCATCCATTCATCAACAGTTCCTAATTTGAAAAGTTGATTGCCTTGTAAGGTAGATACTGCAGTTCTTTGCTGTTGCACTGTGATTGCTCTTGAATAATCATCCATGAAATCCAAGCCCCTTGTTGGTGCAACCACAGAATTATTACTAGTAAAATTTAAGGACGTTTTTTTAGCCCCCTTTCCACTACGCGTGGTAATAAGAATAACGCCATTCGCTGCTCTTGATCCATATACAGAAGCCGAAGTGGCATCTTTTAAAACTGATATAGTTTCTACATCATTGATGTTAACTCTATTGATGTCAACATCTGGCATTCCATCCACAACGATCAATGGGCTTGCATTGTTAACGGTACCTAACCCTCTAATGATTAAACTTGCTTCGTTATTACCCGCCATACCTGATGACTGAATTGCTTGTAAACCCGGAACTAGACCGGATAACGCAGCGGAAACATTCGGTAATGCACGACTCGTTAATTTTTCATCCACATTTACTTGTGAAACGGCGCCCACTAAGTTTACTTTTCTTTGACGACCAAACCCTACAACAACTACTTCATTAAGCTCAGAGGTTTTTGACTTAAGTACAATTACATATTCGTTCTTTGCGTCCACTTTTAAGGTGTAATCCTCACGTCCAGTGGCTGTGAAAAGTATTTCATCTCCAATGGCAGCATTGATTTTAAAACTTCCTTTTGCATCCGTTGTTGTTCCAACTGAAGTTTTTTTAATTACTACCGAAATATTGGAAAGCAATTCACCTGCATCGTCCTTAACCAAACCTGTGATGGATTTTTGTTGCCCAAAGGACAATGTTGGAATAAGCAAGCATAAAAATAATGCGGAAGGGAAGATTCGTTTCAGCCCAGTCCGAAGACAACTAAACATGTGCATAAGCAATTGTATTATGTGTGTTTCTTATAGAAATCGTAAAGTAGTTCTATATCGGCTATGAAATTACAAAATTATGTTTCA
>DOMR01000057.1 GCA_003509845.1 Chitinophagaceae bacterium
ATCCTGTACTCTTTTATCTTTATCCGGTTTTGCAAAATTTATGGCACGTCCAATTTTTGAATCACTTTCCCACTGTGAACGATACTTATATACATCGGCATATTTATCCGCAATGCTATAATTACTATCATTCAAATAAGGCATTTTTAAACATTGTGTCATAAATGCTTTTGACTTTAAAAGCTCCAAAACATTATCCCCTGATAACACCGTATTGTTGGATCCTGTTAAGCCAGTAATATCCATACCCAATGATCCGCCTAAAGAGGATAACAAACCGCCGCCACCCATACTCTTACTTTCTTCCACTAAAAAAATAGTGTCGGCAATATACTTGGGTGATTTAATATAACTATAAGCAATACCAATCATTGATCCTATTAGGGTAACTAATAAAATAATTTTGAAATGACTAAATAAAGTTGTCTTTAATAATTCAAGCCACTCCATAATCCACTGCTTCATTGAGAAATTAGGTTCAATGATGACTTGAGAATGATTTGGTTGCTTATTTTCAACTGACATAGTGATAATTATAATTTTAAAATAGCCGCTAGGCCCACTAGTGCAGATAAAATACTTGTGATGGCCGACAATTCAGCGACTGATAATCCTTTTTCTTTATCAGGCATTTCAGGTACAAATATTTTACTGCCTGGTGTTACTCTTGGATAAAATTTAAAAAACAAAAAGTGCTTTTGCTTTTTATTAATTCCATTGCCGTATTGTATATAAGCCTTGGATAATGAAGCCCTATTTTTTACACCGCCTGCAGCTGATATATAGGACTTAAAACTTCCTGATTCATATCTGGTTAATTGCGGACTGTATACAGCGCCAATGACTTGCACAAATGGATCGTTACGTGAAATAAACAAACTATCGCCTGGTAATAATGCCAATGACAAATCACGAGAATTATTATTGGCAACATCTACATTAACGCCAATCAACACCCCTTTTCTGTAGACTTGTAAATCTTTTAAAGAACCATATTTCGTTAATCCGCCTGCTCTTGCTAATACATTTTCAATAGTCTCATCTCTTTTCTCTAATACATAATTGCCTGGGAAATAAACCTCCCCTGCTACTTTAATGTCCCCTAAAAATACTGAGTTCAATAATCTCGGTACAAAAATATAATCCTGCGCTTGTAAAGTGAACGTGTTGTCCCTACTTGATAAATTTGAATCTAATTCAAGTTTGATCAAATCCACTAATTGATTGGCCAATGAATCAGTTCTATTCTTTTTAATTCTTGATAGTTCAACTCTGTGATACGCCGCATCTTTCATAAATCCGCCACTCATAGCAATCACATCCTGTATTTGCATGCCTTCTCGGAACATTATTTTTCCAGGTGTTCTTACATGACCACCAATCGTGATGTATTGCACTTCCTCTAATTCTTGCTTTGTATATATTTGAATGCTATCCTCACGCTCCAATATAAAATCGGTATTATTTTGTGTTAATTTATTCAAATCAACCGATACCAAAACACGATCCCTTGTATTGGTTAAACGATAAATAGTGGCTCTTTGCATAAAAGCGTCAGTTCTTAAACCATCTGCTTTTTTAATTACAGCTTGTAAAGATAATTTTGGCTGAAATCCATAATCACCCGGACGATACACTGCCCCCGATATACTTACCTTATTTAAAAACACAGGTGATTTTTTTTCAGCATATATAGAATCACTTTGTGAAGGAATGTAGTTGGCAAACAAATTGGCATCTACTTCCTTATATGTTTTTTCAGAGCCATTTAATTGTACAACTTTTAATCGGTCTGTGAAAGCAGAGTCATTAAATCCACCTGCATATTGTAATGCTTGTTGTATGGTTTCATTGGGTCTTAATTCAAATATGCCTGGCCTTTTTACCATGCCCGCTAACTCCACTCTTTTAATATAGGGACTATACAATATAACATCCTGATCCTCCAATCGAATGTCCTTGTCCATTTTGCCATTTTGTAAAAACTCATACAAATCAATATTGGCAATGGTTTTGTTGTTTCGGATTACTTTAATATCACGTAAGGTTCCGTTTTCAGTTGGTCCTCCTGAATAATATAAAGCATTAAACACCGACGACAACGCTGAAATTTGATAACCTCCAGGCCATGCGGCCTCACCTATGATAGTTATTCTTACACTTCTATAATTACTAATGGTAATGCTTAATTGTGTTTTGTTTAATTTTAGTGCTGGATAGGCTTTTGACATTTTCCCAAAAATGCGCGCCTTGGCATCTTCCATGGTTAAGCCACTCACATTCACCAAACCTACATATTCAATTTTAATATTGCCATCCATATTCACCGTAGCATTAACCGTAGTTTCATTTAAACCTGTTAATGTAATATCCAATTCATCATCGGGTCCTAGTATATAATTTTTAGGTGTTGCAATACGTAAATTAGGTTCAAACTTGATGTTGGGGTTCGCAAAAAAATCATAACCATACCTATTGGTTAACTTTTTGGTTTCTGGCACTTCTAATACCCAAGTGCTGTCACGCATAAAACCTGAGGTATCCTTTATCATATTTGCAGCACCAAAGGAACTGTTTTTGGAGCCTTGTAAGGATAATAAGCGTTTTTTAAACTGTCCAACCTCCGAAGGGCGCAACCCTTTTTTAACTAAAAAACTAATTGCATCATTTTCAGACATGCCGTTCGCCGATGCCTGCATCCATAATTGCATGATTTGCTGGTCCGAAAACTGGCTAATTCTGGCGTTGCCCATATTTACATTTCCGCCACTGCTATTTTGTGCTTTAACGGAGGTGAAAACCACTAAAATAAGCACAAACACAGCTAAAAATTTTCCTAAAAAT
>DOMR01000003.1:0-10711 GCA_003509845.1 Chitinophagaceae bacterium
TGGTGCGCCTGATAATAAGAAATTAGCGGTGTCTCTTGATAAGGCAGGAGCAGACGGGATTGGTTTTGTTGTAACTACTACTTTAGATCTTGGTCCTTCACAACCTGTAGCTGTTATAATTTGACTAAGATAATAATTCGCAGCTCCAACAGTTGAAGTGCTTGGTTTAATTGCAGAGCTACTTCCTGTTCCTCCTGTTGCATTAGTACCATACCATAATAAGGTAGCACCACTACTTGCATTTAATCTTATAGTATCTGAGGTTGCATTATTACAATAATTAGTGTCTCGCACTATAGGTGCTATTGGTAAGGGATTTATGGTCACGCCTATTTTTGCTCTTGCGCCCTCACATCCTGTAGTATTATTTTTTTGACTTACATAATAATTAAACGAACCCACTGTTGTTGTGGTTGGTTTACTACCTAGGATACTTGCGGTTCCTCCGGTTGCGCTAGTGCCGTACCAATTTAAACTGTGGCCAGTCAAGGAACTCGCCTTTAAAGTGTCTGCACTAATATTATTACAATATGCTGTGTCTTTTACAGATGGACTTGCTGGTGCAGGATTAATTTTTACAGTGATTTTTACTCTTGGGCTTTCGCAACCATTATCTAAAAAATTTCCATTGCCATCAGTAAGTTTTGGATATTGACTTACATAATAAACGATATCTGTTGTATTCACCGGATTAATTAATGGTGCGATTATACTGTAAATTGCGCCAATGGAATCTTTTGTATACCATCTTAATCCATTAGAGGGATTATTATCTAAAGTACTTAAGTTAAAAGATGTAATATTTTGGCAAACAGTTGTGTCCTTAACGGAAGGAGAATAAATTAAAGTGTAAGGTCTTTTCATAGATATAGTATCTGAAATAATTTTACAGTTTAAACTATCTGTTTTTATAACATAAAAGGTTGCCGTGTCATTAAAGGCTAGTTTATCAACATTAGTAGATAAAGCCTTGCCATCCAATTTATACCAATCAATTTTTTCTCCCTTTAAATTATTTGTAATAGATATATTTATTGTGTCCCCTTTACATACAGCGACCCCTTCATTATAATTTCTATCATTTTTAAAAATTGGCTTCTTAATAAATTTACAAAAATCATTATACGGTTCATAGCCAATGTATTTTTTCAATAAGGCGCCATATTTATCATATTTATAGTAATCATCCTCTATGAATTTATTATCCCTTCTAATAAAAACAGACTTTTTTAATAATATTATACCTGCAGTGTCGGCATCTAAATTTGCTGCATCATCGGTATAAGTTATATCTTTTTTACCATCACCATTAAAATCGCAATAAATCAATCTCGGTTTCCAACTTCCTATTCTTTTTGAATTAATAGTGTATTCAATTATACTAGTATCAACTTTAAAAGTATTGTCCTTTTGTTGTATATATGTAAATAAATTCCAGGTGGTATAATCTGATGTATGATTCGTCACAATTAAATCATTTAGTCCATCACCGTTTAATTCATCAATAATATAATCTTCGTTATCAAAATTTGACTGATTAGTTTTAAATTTTGGAAGCATTATCAAGCCTTTATTATTAAACCTTCCATTTCCTTGATTAATAATTATTCTAGAAATTTTATCTTCTGATGTTCCAAAAACGATATCATTTAAACCATCATTATTAACATCATAGATTTTTGATGTAAAAACTTCTGCGGCTTGAGGAAAGATATCTCCAAAAGGGTTGTAAGTTTTAAAATTAGCTGTGTCAGATGGAAAATCAACATAGTTTTTATTTGAAAAATAGGGGGCTTCTTTTGTTCCCCAATAAATCATTGTATGAGAATTATGATTTGTAACAACATCAGGAATACCGTCTCCATTTAAATCCCCTATATCACCAAAGCCTTCTGAAAAGAATTTTTGAGCATAATCAGGAAAAAGATTGCAATATTTTAAATCATAGCCACCTTTGCCATCACTCAAAAATATGGCAACATCATAAAAATGGTTATTAAAATTAGCGCTACTACAAATAAAAACTATATCTACATAATCATCATCGTTTAAATAAACAGAATGTGGCGATCCAAAAAAATTAGGTAATGATTTGTCATTTAGCAAGTTCTTATTTTCAAATACGTTTTTTTGTGGATTCCATACTAAAAAAATTGAATTTGAATAAAAATCGGTTGTGTCACCAGATCCGCCTGAATACAAGTCAATCCAACCATCTTTATTGAAATCACCACAAATATTCCAACTCCCATTTCCAAGATGCTTAAATCTTGGAGGAGGGGTAGCAAAAAGAACACCTATTAAGTCTGGAATAACTTGGGTATTACGCCAGTATGTAATACCATGATCCTTGTTTATTGATTTTTTTAATTCAACCGAATCTATTGAATACCCCTTGAATGAAGAGAAGGGATTAATTATATTTGTCTGGGAAAAGGAATGTGTTGAGAATAATATTCCCAAAGCAAAGATTACTCTTTTCATAGTTTTTATTTTAATCTATCCTTTGGGGGTAATGTGAAGTTAGGCATATAATCAATATAAAAACTGTAGCAGAATCCGTAGCTACTACCCCCTATTTAACTCTATTTGAGGCGTATATAACAAGAAAAGTATAATTATAACTCCTTTATATCTGGGGATTTAGATGGTTTGAGATGAGTTTGAGTTAAGTGAGAACTCACCGTCCGGTCCGCTTTAAAACACTTAACCACTTGATTTTCAAGGGGTTATTTTATGCCTGTAGCAGAATGTGTAGCAAACCGTTCCATTCTATCCATTTCTTATCTTCTTACCTATCTCTAACATTTGATCAATATCTGTAGCACTCTTTACATAACGTTGTAGTGTTAGTAATTTCTTATGCCCTATTCTTTTCATGACCTGTTCATGCTTCAACCCGTTATCAACTAATACAGTTGCTAGTAAAAGGCATAGAATCAATATTTATTAGGAAACCATATGGTTTAATTTTCTGCTGATTTATATATTGAAACATATCAACACATATAGATTTAGATTATATAATGTACCTTGTAAATTGTAAAAATATATCATGAAAAGAATATTATTGATTACATCATTATTTATTTGCACCGCTAGTTTTAGTCAAAGCGGAGCAGCAAATAAAAAGCCTACAAGACAACCCAATGTTATCATAGTAATGACAGACGACCAGGGGTATGGTGATGTATGCGCTAATGGCAACCCATACCTCAAAACACCTAATCTTGACCAACTGTATAAGGAAAGTACACGCCTTACAAATTTCCATTCCGATCCAAGTTGCTCACCTACCCGTGCAGCATTGCTGACCGGCCAATATTCTGCACGTTCGGGCGTTTGGCATACCACTGGGGGAAGGTCTATGTTAGACCAGACTAAAACCACTATGGCCGATGTGTTTAAATTTAATGGATATAAAACCGGAATTTTTGGCAAATGGCACCTAGGAGAAAATTATCCGTTCAGACCACAAGATCGTGGATTTGAAGAATCAGTAGTATTTGTAGGAGGGGTCGTTGGTTCTAGTAGTGATTACTGGGGTAACGATTATTTTGATGATACTTATTTTCATAATGGGAAACCCAAAAAATACAATGGGTATTGTAACCAGGTTTGGTTTGATGAAACGATCTCTTTTATCCGCAAAAATAGGCAACAGCCATTTTTTTGTTACCTCCCTACCAATATTCCTCATGCACCATTAAGCGTAGATAAAAAATATTCTGATCCATATCGCGGGGTAAATAATATTTCAGACCGTTTAGCGAATTATTATGGCATGATTGCTGAATTTGATGAGCAATTAGGAAGATTAATGAAAGAGATCAAGCAATTGGGATTAGAAGAAAATACCATTGTAGTTTTCATGTCTGATAATGGGCCTTGCCCCTGGTTCGGTGGAGTGAAAATAAGCAATGATGGATTTTTGGATGAAGGCTATAGTGCAGGTATGCGTGGTGGTAAAATTTGGGGATATGATAATGCACACAGGGTTCCCTGTTTTATACGCTGGCCTGGTGGCGGTGTTAAAAAAGGAAAAGATTTAAATAACCTCACGGCTCATATTGATTTACTTCCAACTTTTATTGATGCCTGTGGATTGAAAAATCCAGTGCAAGAAAAATTTGACGGGATGAGCTTGTTCCCGATTTTAACAACCGAAAAAGTAAAGAGTCCAGATCGTACGATTATTGTTCAAAATCAACGCGTAGATTTTCCAGTTAAATATAAAGAATACCAGGTGTTGACCAATCGATGGCGATTGGTGAATTCCTATATGAAGGAATTAGAGAATATGGAAGAATTTAATACTGGAAAAAAAGCAACAAAGGTTCCTTTAATTGTTATGAAAAAAGATCAGTATGAACTTTATGATATTATTGCTGATCCGGGACAAAAAAATGATCTAGCCAGCCAATTCCCGGAAGTTGTTAAATTACTTAATCATGACTATGAGGATTGGTGGGCTTCTGTTTCAAAAAATTTTGATCAATACAATAATATAATAATCGGATCTGCAAAAGCCAATCCTGTTTTATTGGATGCTCAGACGGTACACGTAAAAGGTAACCTTCGGGTTTGGGCGGTTGAAGTAGCAAAGGAGGGAAAATATAAAATTGAGATAGCCCGTTGGCCAAAAGAGGCCAATAAGAGCGTTTCAGAAAACAAGCTGGGTAAACCAGTTTTTACATTTGGAAAGGCCAGTTTACAGGTCGGAAATGTTTGGAGTGAAATAGACGTTTATGATGATAATAAAACTGCTCAATTCTATGTGAACTTAAAGGCAGGAAAGACTTCTCTTCAGGCTTTTTTTAACACCCTTTCAACTAAGCAAAAGCTCAATGCTGAATATGTTTATGTAGAACGTATTGGTTCAGCAGATAAGCAAAAACTTACAGAATATCATGCTACTAGCCCGGATGTTTTATTAAAATAATAATTGAGCGTTTTTTTCATCAGTTTCGATACTGGATTTTTTGCTAAAAATGCTACTATTCTTTACAAAGAAGGAATCCAAATGTTCCAGATATGCTGCTGACCCATAGAATCTACTTCACATAATTAGGATTTTTTTCAGGAAAAACAGCTTTCTCTTTTTTTAACCAGGCGTCTAATTTTAAAGATAGTTTTTGGGCAATTTTCGCATCCTTTACTACCAGGTTATTCATCTCGCCAATATCCTGCTTCAGATTGTACAATTCCTCTTTACCCGTTTCGTACCATCGTATTAATTTCCAATCTCCTTCACGAATTGCAGCACCTGGTGAACCACCCTGGTTGCCATAGTGAGGATAATGCCAATACAAGGCCCTGTTTTTTATCTTTTTACTCATTAGTAATGGTACTATATTGACTCCACCAGTATGTTGCTTTGGATTCAATGGAAGTCCTGCTGCCTGCAATAAGGTTGGATAAAAATCATTACTGATAACCGGAACCTGAGAAACACTTCCCGCCCTAGTTATTTCTGGCCATTTAATTATTAAGGGTTCCCTGATACCGCCTTCATATAACCAACCCTTACCTGCTCTCAAAGGAAGGTTAGCAGTTGGATGCCCCTCTGATGTTGACAATCCCCCGTTGTCCGAAAAAAATATAATGATCGTGTTATCATAAACACCCTGCTCCTTTAATTTATTTATGACTTTACCGATGGCTTCATCCATCGCTTCCACCATGGCTGCATAAGTGGTATTGCTTTGTACGATTCTTAGCTTCCTTTCCCCTTCTTTGGAAAAAGCATCTATCAAACCAAGCCTAGCTTTTTTTTCTTCATACTTATCAATAAGATCCTTTCTTGCTTTTAAAGGGGTATGTACCGAATAAAATGAAAAGTATACAAAAAAAGGATGCTCCTTATTATTAGCAATAAAGCTGCTGGTCTCCTTTGCAAGCCGATCTGGCAAATGTTCCCCCACGGGGCCATCACTTAGCCGGGGATTTTTGTAAGGAGAAAAATAGCTTTTCGGTTGTCCGACATTGTGCCCGCCAAAATTGAAATCAAACCCCTGGTTTTCGGGCCAATAACCTTCTGGACCTAAATGCCATTTACCCGTAAAAAAAGTTTTATACCCAGCGGTTTGTAAAGCCTCTGCCAAAGTAAATTCATCCAAGCTTAGGCGGTCCTTGTTAAGAGGGGGTATGACTAGGGTATTGCGGCTCCATTTTACCGGCTGCGTGCGTTCTGCTTCAATAAAATCTGTAATTCCGGTACCAACGGGATATTTACCTGTAAGAATAGAAGCCCGGGTAGGACTGCAAACAGGACAGGCTGCATAAGCATTGGTAAATATCATTGATTCTTCAGCGAGCTTTTTAATATTGGGAGTTTCATAAAATGAAGTCCCAAATGGTTCTACATCGGTCCACCCTAAATCATCCACCAGGAAGAAAACAATATTTGGTTTTTTAGCCTGGGCGCGGACACCTGATTGTATAAAAATCCCTGCAAGCAATATTAGCAATGCAGTTTTTAATTTAATTATCATCATTTTAATTTTAAGACTTTAATTCCAGCAAATAGCGAAACACCAACGAATACATCAATCCTCTCTTGGCCGGGCTCTTATTGTCAGCTCACTCGTAGTTGAATCAGTCCGGACGAGACCGATGGAATTTTTCGCGGTAACTTTTACATCGTATGTTCCCGCAGGCAGTTTGGCAATCCTTTTTCCAGGAAGCTTCCAGGTGCCATCCATGTTATCAACGCCCTTGTAAACCTTGCCTCCTATTTCCACAACAAGGCTTTGCGTTACACTGCCCAGTGTGCCGGTGATATCTTCAGGTTTTTCGATGCAGATGACTTTGTTCACGGTGATATCGGGTGGCAGCCTGTCGAATTTGAAGCTGCCCAATTGATACCCTATTTTAAAATTCCGTGATTCCAGCACCTGCCTAACCCTGGGAATTAGCCGAGCAGCGTTCCAATAATAAATGTGATTCAGCACCGAATCAGGAAGATTAAACCCTTCCAATAAAGGGCCGTGGTGCAAGCCGTTGGTTACCTGATTGGTTTCAAGAACCTTGCGTTCATCCAGGAATTTTTCTACTTTGGCTCCTGCTTCAAAAACATCGGAACCGAAAAGGATGCGGTCACGGTATTTGATATAAAAATCACGGGCTTTGCTCACCCGATAATTTGCCACCTGACGCTTATTGTGTATGAAAGCAAGATCCACAAAAACATTTGGGTAATTATCAAATATACCTGCCAGTTTATCGAGCCCCTCGTCATTTTCAAGCATAAAAAACCCGTGGGCAAAAATGAAAGTGGTTTGCGGATGACTTTTGACAACCGTAATCGCATCATCTTCAAATTTGGGGAAGGCAGCGCTGTTTCCATTCAGAGTACCTGGGTCTCCGGTATGGAAGCCAATCAGCGGCATGCCTTGCTTTCCTGCCTCAGTAAGGTGTTCATGGATTTTTGGTATTTCACTGGAAAGAATCGCACCATGGGGCCACAATTTGAGGCCAACAAATCCCTGTTTTTTAAAGGTTTTTATTTCGTCAACTCCCCACCAAATTCCTTGCGAGGGTATTGTGAAAGCACCCGGAGCAAAAAGGATTCTGTCATCCAGATTTTTCTTTACATAAACCATGTCATTGCCAGGAATTTGCCGCACACTAGCCGGTCCCGCCTTGTCTCCGTTGTTGTCCTTCACCCAAAATAAACCAGCCAATGAAATACTGATGGTGCCGCCCCATTGGTCCATTGAATCAACGGCTTTTGCATAGTTGGTTTTTGAATCCATGTGGGTGTGTATATCTACACGGGGCATATTGGAAGAAGAGTAAATAACCTGCTGATTTGTCTTTTTTGTAATAACGGGCCAGTCATCAGTTTTAGAGCTATCTAATTGTTTTTTATTTTGCTCAGCTGCTATTAAAAAAAACACTGGCAGGAGTAAACGGATGGTATTTTCAAATGGCATAATGAGGGAATTTGAACATTAAAAACTAGTGTTTTAAATAACTATCCTTTAACTGACTAGAAGTGATTCTACTTGTATCGAAACAGACTGCAGTATATCGGCCTTGAATGAGGTGTACATTAATTGAACGCCCATCAAAAGTATTATACACATCATTGACAATATTAATTTGAGAAAATGTTTCTTTTTGCAAAAACATAAAGCCAAATAAAAGGAATTAATATTTGTATTTTATTAAAATAATATGTTTTAAAAAATAATTCATTACATGTTTCATTCATTCTGTTTTTATTCTTTTATTCGCTTCTCTTTAGTACCCTTATTTTAATTCAAAATTTGAAGGAAACATTCCCTTTTTAAAAAGCCCATACCCAAACATTTTAGGATTATAATCACATATAAAATTTACATCAGCTTTTACAGGTATCTGCATTTCCATTCCAATGGCCCAAAAACATCCATTAACAATTAACCTGCGCAAGTCTTCATTTAGTAGATCGATCGATGCTCCCATTGTTGTAGAAAAGACACGCCCCATGACTCCGTTAGAACCTGTATATGATTTTGTCCATGCAACCGGCATGATCGATTTTTTTAGATTTACAGGAGATTCTGGTGTCATGCCATTTGAGCTTTGACCATATATAAGGACATTGGCATTCCCAAGGTCTCTTACCGTATAAACATCGGTGGGTACCCAGATATCCGATACACCATTAAGGATAGGGTTCTTTTTGTTCTGTTCTATTCCGTTAACCACCCCTCTTGTGCCTTCTTGTGTATGATTACCATGATGACTAATCCAAGTTTCTCCAAGAATTTGTCTTCCAAAACCATCCTCCCACCCATTCACTTTACTTCTGAAATCATATTTGGCATAAGGACTATTTTTATTCATCTTATAATTAAATGCATGCGTTGCCGTACGAAGGCCCACTACTGGTTTTCCTGCCTTAATATATTCATCGATGTACTTCATTTGGGAATCAGGAAGCTCTCTGAACCTAGTAAGAATCACCAGTAAATCTGCTTTTGCTAAATGTTCGAGCCCATTGATATTAGATAGGTTCAAAGGATCAATTTCTCCTGTTTTGGGATCAGATGAAAAAAGAACCGTACAGGAAAATCCATATCTCTTTGCCAATATCTGTGCTAACATAGGCAAGCCTTCCTCCGAGCGGTACTCTTCATCACCACAAACAAATACGATACTCTTTCCTTTACCAGGTCCTTCAAACCCATTATATTCGACCCATTGTTTAACTGTTTGAGACTGTGATGCAATACTGCTAAATACAAGAAGTATTATTAACAGAAGATATTTTAATTTGTTTTTCATATATGGTTTTTAAAAATTAGCCGGCACTTTTATTTGTAACAGGCAATTAGGATACAATATTTTATGCTCTTGGGGTATTGTAAAGTTAGATATATAATCAATATAAAATATGTAGCAGAATCTGTAGCTACAACCCCCTATTTAACCCAATTTGGGGCGTATATAGCAAGAAAAGTATAATTATAACTCCTTTATATCTGATGATTTAGGTGGTTTGAGATGAGTTTGAGTTAAGAGAGAAGTCACCGTCCGGTCCGCAAAAGCCCTTAGCCTTCAATGAGTTAGGGGCTTTTTAGTAACCACCTCGTTATATTTATAGCATTTTTGTGATTTACCTGCAATTTACCATTTATACAAAACTTAGCAATGGAGTAGAATTTGATATAAATTAGTATTGATTTTAAAATTATCAAAAAAAAATTTAAACCGTTTCCTTAAGTATGAAAAAGTCATTACTATCGCTTTTGGTTTTTATATCAATATATAAAGTTGATTTCGCCCAATCAAAAGATTTAGGCATTATCAAGCAAAGAATTGTTACTGAACTTTTACAAAATAAGCCTTCAGATAAACAAGTGGAAACTATTCTATCTAAAATGAATGAAGATGGTAGTTTTAAAGATATTAATTATTCAGATTTAAGCAGAACTGCAAGTTTCCCACACGGCAGACACACCAATGATTTGGCTTATATAGCAAAAGCCTATAAAAACAACGCATCACTTTATTATAAAAGTCAAAAAGTAAAAGATGCTATTATAAGTGGTTTAAAATATTGGATTAAGTATGATTACGTAGGTGAAAACTGGCATGACAATCAAATTACCACACCTACAAATTTAATGAACGTCATGTTAGCAATTGGAGATGAATTACCCAAGGATTTAGTTGAAAAAGCCCAACCTATGATAGGTAGAGCAAATATGAATGCTTCAGGAGCCCGCCCAAGTGGGGATCGAATTGTAATAGCAGGTATTCTTGCTAAAAATTTATTATTTAACGGAAATGATAAAATGTTTGATTCTATCATTAATATCATTCAAGCAGAAATGAAATTTTCAACCGGCGAGCGAGGTATTCAGCAAGATTTTAGCTTTCATCACAGACCCGATCGTGTTAACAATACCGACTCCTATGGATACGGAAAATTTGCAAACGCCTATGGCGAATGGTCCTGGTATGTTGCAGGTACAAAATATAAATTTTCAACAGAAAAAATAAACTTATTGGTTGACTATTATTTAGATGGGATATACAAACAAATGGTTTATGGTGTTTATGAAGATGTGGGCGTAAGAAACCGCGATGTAACTAATAAAAGAAATGGCGTAGAACGTAAAGGAACCCTTGAGATAGAAAGATTATTAATTAGTACTGATTATAGAAAAAAGGAATTAGAAGAAATAATAAAATTAAGAAAAGGCCAAGCAACTCC